>CAMLQP010000030.1 GCA_946482115.1 uncultured Comamonadaceae bacterium | reverse complement strand
TGGACGGCACGACCAACTTCATCCACGGCTTCCCGGTCTACTGCGTGAGCATCGCACTCATGGTCAAGGGCCGCATCGAGCAGGCCGTGATCTACGACCCCACCCGCAACGACCTGTTTTGCGCCACGCGCGGGCGCGGCGCCTACCTCAACGACCGCCGCATCCGCGTGGCCAAGCGCACCGTTCTGCGCGACTGCCTGATCTCCACCGGCTTCCCGTTCCGCCCGGGCGACGCGTTCAAGACCTACCTGGCCATGTTTGGCGACGTGATGCCGCTGTGCGCGGGCCTGCGCCGCCCGGGCGCAGCCGCGCTGGACCTGGCCTATGTGGCGGCCGGCTTCTCCGACGGCTTCTTCGAGATGGGCCTGAGCCCCTGGGACGTGGCGGCCGGCTCGCTGCTGGTCACCGAGGCCGGGGGCCTGGTGGGCAACTTCACTGGCGAGGCCGACTTCCTGGAGCACAAGGAATGCCTGGCCGCCAACCCGCGCATCTATGGCCAGCTGGTGGGCGTGATGGGCAAGTACAGCAAGTTCGCCAGCGCGGGCGACAAGGCGGGTGTGCGCCAGACGCTGCAGATGCCGGCGGCCGACAACCCCGAAGGCGAGTGAGTCAGCCCCGGGGCAGGAAGCCCCGGATGTCCGGGCCGGGCCGGCCGAACCAGTAGCCCTGGAAGGCCGTGCAGCCGGACAGCGCCAGAAAATCGCGCTGCCCCTCGGTTTCCACGCCCTCGGCCACCACCGACAGATCCAGGCTCTTGGCCAGCGTGAGGATGGCGCGCACGATGGCCGCGTCGTCCGGGTCGTCCAGCACGTCGCGCACAAAAGACTGGTCGATCTTGAGCTGGTCCAGCGGCAGGCGCTTGAGGTAGCTCAGCGACGAATAGCCGGTGCCGAAGTCGTCCAGCGAGAAGTGCACGCCGTGGCCGCGCAAGGTGTTCATGCGCTCGATGATGTCGTCGGTGTCGTGCAGGAACATGCTCTCGGTCAGCTCCAGCTTGAGGCGCGCCGGGTCCACCCCGCTGCCCTGCAGCAGATCCACCACCTGGCGCACGAAGTCCGGGTGCAGGAACTCGCGCGCGCTGACGTTGACCGACAGGCTCAGGCAAGCCAGGCGCGGGTCGTCACGCCAGGTCAGCAGGTGCTCGCAGGCGCGGCTGAGCACCCACTGGCCCAGCGGGATGATCAGCCCGCTCTGCTCGGCCACCGGGATGAACTCGGCCGGCGACACCATGCCGCGCTGCGGGTGGCGCCAGCGCACCAGCGCCTCGGCGCCGGTCAGCGCGCCCTGCGCATCCACCACCGGCTGGAAGTGCAGCTCCAGCTCGTCGCGCTGCAGGCCCAGGCGCAGGTCGGCCTCCAGCGAGGCGCGCGCCAGCACCGCCGCCTGCATCTCGGGGTCGAAGAAGCGCAGCGTGTTGCGGCCCTCGATCTTGGCGCGGTACATGGCCAGGTCGGCACGCTTGAGCAGTTCGTCCACCGTGTCACCCGCGTGCCCGAACAGCGCCACGCCCATGCTGGGCGTGCTGTTGTGCAGCTTGTCGGTCAGCCGGTAGGGCTGGTTCAGCACCGAGAGCAGCTTGCGCGCCACGGCCTCGGCCTGCACCGCAGCCTCGGCCTCGTGGGCGGCCAGGCCCTCCAGCATCACCACGAATTCGTCGCCGCCCAGGCGGGCCACGGTGTCGGTCTCGCGGACCGCCTCGCGCAGCCGGTCGGCCACCTGCTGCAGCAGCAGGTCGCCGCGGTCATGGCCCAGGGTGTCGTTGAGGTCCTTGAAGTTGTCGAGGTCGATGAACAGCAACGCACCATGTTGGTGCGCCCGCGTGCTCGCGGCCAACGCCATGGCCAGCCGGTCCAGCAGCAGGCGGCGGTTGGGCAGCCCGGTCAGCACGTCGTGGAAGGCCAGCCGCTCGATCTCGCGCTCGGCCTGCTTGCGGCCGGTGATGTCGTGCGCCAGCATCACGTAGCGGTCGGCCTCGCCGGCCAGCGGGCGCTTGCGCGTCACCGACAGCTCGAACCAGTGCTCGGTATCGCCCAGGGGCAGGCGGTACTGGCGGCCGATGGACAGGCCGTCGCGGCGGGCCTCGTCCAGCGCGTCGCGCACCACCAGGGCTGCCTCCGGCGGCAGCACCTCGTGGAAGCACCGGCCCAGCAGCTCGGCCGGCGGCCGCGCCAGCAGCTCCGGGTTGTTGCAGTAGATATAGAGGTAGCGCCCCTCGTCGTTCATCTCGAACAGGGGGTCGGGAATGGCGTCGAGCACGGCCTGCAGCCGGTTGCTCGCCTCCAGCACCTCGGACTGGCTGTTGCGCAGCTTCTCCTGGGCGTTGAGGTATTCGGTCACGTCGGCGAAGGTGCGCACCATGCCGCCGTCGGGCAGCTGGCGCGTGCGCACCTCCAGCACGGTGCCGCGCGCGGTGCGGCGCCAGTAGGTGTCGGGCGGCACCATGCGCGGGTCGCTGCTGTCCAGCCGCGCCATGTCGCTCACGTAGTCGCGCCCCTGGGTGTCCACCAGCTCGAAACGCTCGCCGAATTCGCCGTGCGCCTTCTGGTAGGCCACCAGGGCATGGAATTCGGGCCGGCCGGCCAGCAGCTCTTCGGGCAGGTTCAGCAGGTCCAGCACGCGGCGGTTGTAGTTGCTGACCCGACCGTCTGGGCCGATGCGCAGGATGCCCTGCGCGATGCTTTCATGGGTGACTTCCAGCGCCTCCAGCGCCTGGTGGCGCTCGCGGTCGAGCTCGCGGGCGCGGAACATCTGGCCCACGGCGCTCAGCAGCGGCTCCAGGAAGGCCACGTCGGCCTCGCTGTAGCCGTCGGGCGCGTTGGCCAGGCCAATTTGGCCGACCAGCCGGCCGTCCACCATGACCGGCAGCCCCAGATAGTTGTGCATGGGCGGGTGGCCGGCTGGCGTGCCGCCGCCGCGCGGGTCGTTCGCGGGGTCGCGCGAGATCACCGCCTGGCCGGAGCGCAGGGTGGCGCCAATCAGGCCGTCCAGGTTGTCGAACACCATGCCGCCGCCTTCCATCGCGGCATAGCGCGCGCGCGAGGCGTCGTCCCACGAGATGTCGGTCATCGC
The DNA here is from genome assembly GCA_946482115.1 of uncultured Comamonadaceae bacterium. The sequence continues at coordinate 14,886 of CAMLQP010000030.1, read as the reverse complement.
GCGGATCAGCAGGTAGACCTCGCGGCCCGGCTCCCGCACCACCTCGCCGACCAGGCCGAAGCCGCTTTCGGTGACGTCGATCAGCTCGTGCAGCAGCGCATCGAAGGCCTGCCGGGAGTCGCGCCGGACGATGAACTCGTTCTGCACCCGGCTGATGGCCTGCAGCAGCCGGTGCTGGCGCGCGAACTCGACCTCGGCGTTCTTGCGCGCGCTGATGTCTGTGTGGGTGCCCATCATGCGCAGCGCGGTGCCGTCGGGGGCCCGCTCGACCACGCGGCCCCGGGTGTTGATCCACACCCAGTGGCCGTCCTTGTGGCGCATGCGGAAGTCGACCTCGAAGATGTCGGTGTCGCCCTGGATGGCGAGCTGGCGGGCGTGGGCCACGCGCAGCAGGTCGTCGGGGTGGGTCAGGGCCTGGCGGGCCTGCACGTCGGTGTTGAGCTCGCCGGGCTCGTAGCCCAGCATGGCCACCCAGTGCGCGTCCATCGATCCCTCGCCGGTGCGCAGGTCGCGGTCCCACAGCCCCATGTCCACCGCGTCCAGCGTCATGGCCAGGCGCTGCGCGCTTTCGGTCAGGCTGTGCTGCATCTCGGCCTTGGTCAGCAAGGCGCGCACCTGCTCGGGGAAGGTGTGCAGCCAGCCGCCGGCGGGGTCGAGGATCAGGTAGTCGCTGAAACCCTGGCGCAGCGCCTGGGCGGCCTCGGCCTCGCGCCCGGGTGGCACGCACATCAGCGCCGGCCAGGCCGACCAGTCCAGCCCCAGGCCGAGCAGGCTGCCCGAAGGCAGATCGGACACCGCCACCACCAGGCCCGCCTCGCGCTCACGCAGCCACTCGCGCGCGGCCTGGGCCGTGCCCACCACATGCAGCTGCCAGTCCGGTGCCATGTCGCCCAGGGCCCGGCGCAGGCTGGCCAGGTGTTCGGGCTGGTGGGCGATCAGCAGGGCTGTAACAGGCATGTCGGAAAGTATCGCAGCTTGGCGCCCACTTTCGCCCGCGCGCGGGGCCCGCGGGCGCCCAACCGGCAGCAGGCGTTGCGTATCATCCGCATTCCCCCGCCGTCGCACCGTCCCCGAGCCCGCCTTGAAGCCCGACACCGCCCCCGCCGCCGCCCACACCCCCATGATGGCGCAGTACCTGTCCATCAAGGCCGAATTCCCGGGCACGCTGGTGTTCTACCGCATGGGCGATTTCTACGAGCTGTTCTACGAGGACGCCGAAAAGGCCTCGCGGCTGCTGGATCTGACACTGACCCGGCGTGGCCAGTCGGCCGGCCAGCCGGTGGTGATGGCGGGCGTGCCCTTCCACTCGGTCGAGACCTACCTGGCCCGGCTCATCAGGCTCGGCGAATCGGTGGCGGTGTGCGAGCAGGTGGGCGAGGTCGGCGCGGCCAAAGGCCCGGTCGAACGCAAGGTGGTGCGGGTGGTGACCCCCGGCACCCTGACAGACGCCGAACTGCTGAACGAAAAAAGCGAGTCGCTGCTGTTGGCCCTGCACCCGGGGCCGCGCACCACCTGGGGCCTGGCCTGGCTCAGCGTCACGCAGAGCGTGCTGCACCTGGGCCAGTGCGACGCCAGCGAGCTGCCGGCCTGGCTGCAGCGCCTGGCGCCCAGTGAAATCCTCTACAGCGCCGATGCGCCGCCCACGCTGGAGGCACGGCTGCAGGGGCTGGCGGGTGCCGCCGGCCAGACCGGCCCGGGCAGCGCGCGCGCCAGCCTCACGGTGCGCCCGGCCTGGGCCTTCGACGCCGCCCTGGGCGAGCGCAAGCTGTGCGACCAGCTGCAGGCCGCCTCGCTGGCCGCCTGGGACGCGCAGGAGCTGCCGCTGGCGCACGCCGCCGCCTCGGCGCTGCTGGACTTCGCCGAGCACACGCAGGGCCGGGCCCTCACCCACGTGCGCGAGCTGCGCGTGGCCAGGCCGCAGGCGTTGATCGACCTGCCCGCCGTCACCCGCCGCAACCTGGAGCTGACCCACACCCTGCGCGGCGAGACCTCGCCCACGCTGTTCTCGCTGCTGGACACCTGCAAGAGCGGCATGGGCAGCCGGCTGCTTCGCCACTGGCTGCTGGAGCCCCAGCGCGACCGCCAGCCCGCGCGCGAGCGCCTGGCCGCCATCGGCCGCCTGCGCCAGCAGCACTGGGGCGAACGCCTGCGCGACGCGCTCAAGGGCATCGCCGATGCCGAACGCATCACCGCGCGCATCGCGCTGCGCCAGGTGCGCCCGCGCGAGCTGGTGGCGCTGGGCCAGACGCTGGAACGCTGCGCCGGCCTGTCGGCCGCGCTGGCCGAGGGCCTGGCCGCGCGCCCCGACCCGCTGTTGCAGCGCCTGGCGCGCGACCTGGCCCCGCCGCCCGACTGCGCCACGCTGCTGCAGCGCGCCCTGCTGCCCGAGCCGGCCGCGCTGGTGCGCGATGGCGGCGTCATCAACGACGGCTTCGACGCCGACCTGGACGAGCTGCGCGCGATACAGACCAACTGCGACGGCTTCCTGCTGGAGCTGGAAACCCGCGAGCGCGCCCGCACGGCCATCGCCAACCTGCGCGTGCAGTACAACAAGGTGCACGGCTTCTACATCGAAGTGACGCAGGGCCAGCTGGACAAGGTGCCCGACGACTACCGCCGCCGCCAGACCCTCAAGAACGCCGAGCGCTTCATCACGCCCGAGCTCAAGGCCTTCGAGGACAAGGCGCTCTCGGCCCAGGAACGGGCACTGGCGCGCGAGAAGTGGCTCTACGAACAGCTGCTGGACGCGCTGATGCCCCACCTGCCGGTGCTGGACGCGCTGGCCCGCGCCCTGGCCGCGCTGGACGCGCTGTGCGCCCTCACCGAGCGCTCGCTCACCCTGGGCTGGAACGAGCCCCGGTTCGTGGACCAGCCCTGCATCGAGATCCGCGCCGGCCGCCACCCGGTGGTGGAAGCGCGCCTGAACGAAACCGGCGGCGGCGGCTTCATCGCCAACGACACCGTGCTGGGCCCCAAGGCGCGCATGCAGGTCATCACCGGCCCCAACATGGGCGGCAAGAGCACCTACATGCGCCAGGTCGCGGTCATCGCGCTGCTGGCCAGCATGGGCAGCTACGTGCCGGCCGAAAGCTGCACCCTGGGCCCGCTGGACGCGATCCACACCCGCATCGGCGCCGCCGACGACCTGGCCAACGCCCAGTCCACCTTCATGCTGGAGATGACCGAGGCAGCGCAGATCCTGCACAACGCCACGCCGCACAGCCTGGTGCTGATGGACGAGATCGGGCGCGGCACCTCCACCTTCGACGGCCTGGCGCTGGCCGGCGGCATCGCCGCCCACCTGCACGACAAGGTCAAGGCCTTCACGCTGTTCGCCACCCACTACTTCGAGCTGACCGAATTCCCCGCCAGCCACCACGCGGCGCAGAACGTGCACGTGAGCGCGGTCGAATCGGGCGCGCACGACATCGTCTTCCTGCACCGCATCGAACCCGGCCCGGCCAGCCGCAGCTACGGCATCCAGGTGGCCCGCCTGGCCGGCGTGCCCACAGCCGTGGTGCAGCACGCGCGCCACGCGCTGGCCGCGCTGGAAGCCCACAGCCAGGAGGCCCAGGCACAGGTGGACCTTTTCGCCCCGCCGCCGCCGAGCGAGGCGCCGGAGCCCAGCGCGGTGGACCAGGCCCTGGCGCGGCTCGACCCCGATACACTGACGCCCAGGGAAGCCCTAGAGCAGCTCTACAACCTCAAAAAACTGAGCCTCCAATGACATACTGCGTCGCCGTCAAACTCAACGCCGGGCTGGTGTTCCTCTCCGACTCCCGCACCAACGCGGGGCTGGACCAGATCAGCACCTTCCGCAAGATGATCGTCTACGAGAAGCCGGGCGACCGCTTCATGGTGCTGCTGTCGGCCGGCAACCTGAGCATCTCGCAATCGGTGCGCGAAATCCTTCAGATCGAACAGATCAAGGACCCGGACAGCGACGAGGCCATCACCATCTGGAACGCGAAAAGCATGTTCGACGCCGCCCGCGTGCTCGGCTCGGCGGTGCGCCACGTGTATGAACGCGACGGCGAATCGCTCAAGCGCGCCGGGGTCGATTTCAACGTCTCCATGATCTTCGGCGGCCAGGTCAAGGGCGAGGGCATGCGGCTGTTCCAGGTCTATTCGGCCGGCAACTTCATCGAGGCCACCGCCGAGACCGCCTTCTTCCAGATCGGCGAGTCCAAGTACGGCAAGCCGGTGCTGGACCGCGTGATCACGCCCGAGACGCCGCTGGACGAGGCCGCCAAGTGCGTGCTGGTGTCCATGGACTCCACGCTCAAGTCCAACCTGTCGGTCGGCCTGCCGCTGGACCTGGTGGTCTACGAGGCCAACCGCCTGCAGAGCGACCGCATCAGCTGCATCGACGAACAGAACCCCTATTTCCAGATGCTGCGCCGCACCTGGGGCCAGAAGCTGCGCGAGGTCTTCGACGGGATCGAGCACCCCACCTGGGACGGCAGCCACACCGAGGTGCCGCTGATGTGCGACAGCCGCCACGCGCCGCTCAAGAAGATCCGCAACGCCAAAGAGAAGCTGATCTAGTGTCCCTGATCGTCTTCTCGCACGGCAACAGCTTCCCCGCCGGCACCTACGGTACCCTGTTCCGCTCGCTGCGCGCCCGCGGCTTCACCGTCAAGGCGGTGGACAAGTTCGGCCACGACCCGCGCTACCCCGTCACCAGCAACTGGCCGCATCTGGTGCAGCAGCTGGCCGACTTCGCCGGCCCCGAGATCGAGCGCCACGGCGAGCCGGCCTTCCTGGTCGGCCACTCGCTGGGCGGCTTCCTGAGCCTGATGTGTGCCGCCCGCCATCCGCGGCTGGGCGGCCACGGCCTGCGCGGCGTGCTGCTGCTCGACTCGCCGCTGCTGGGCGGCTGGCGCGCGCGCACGCTGGAGCTGATCAAGCGCACCCAGCTCGTGGGCTCGGTCTCCCCCGGGCGCGTCAGCCGCCAGCGCCGCAACCAGTGGCCCAGCGCCGAAGCCGCCTACGAGCACTTCGCCCACAAGAAGGCCTTTGCGCGCTGGGACCCGCAGGCCCTGCGCGACTACATCACCCACGGCACCCACGACGAGGGCGGCCAGCGGGTGCTCGGCTTCGACCGCGAGGTCGAAACCCGCATCTACAACACCCTGCCACACAACCTGGACCGGCTGCTGCGCCGCCACCCCCTGGCCTGCCCGGTGGGCTTCATCGGCGGAACGGCGTCTCAGGAAATGCAGCAGGTCGGCATGGCCATGACGCTGCGCGTGATCGGCGCCCCGGGCCGCGCCACGATGCAGATGGTCGAAGGCAGCCACCTGTTCCCCATGGAGCGTCCGCAGGAGACCGCCAGCGCCATCGCGCGGCAGCTGCAGCACTGGTGAAGACCCTCGCCCGGGCCGCTTGCCGGCCCCGGGGGGCTTGCGAAATAATGGCCGAAGGCCCGGCACGCGGGCCCTCCAACGGGAGTGCCATGTCGCCCAAACAGCAGGACAGCTCAGCGCATCAGGTGACGGCCAGTGCGCCGGGCCCCGCCTCCCAGGAACCATCGGGCCCGAACTGGGAAGCCCAGTGGCGGGCACTCATGAATGCCATGCCGGACCCGGTCTGGCTCAAGGACCCCCAGGGCATCTACCTGGCCTGCAACACCGCCTTCTCCCGCCGCCTGCACCTGGACCCGGCCGAGGTGATCGGGCGGCGCGACGAAGACCTCGTCAGCGAACACCTGGCGGCGCGGTTCCGGGCCAGCGACAGCGTGGCCGTGCAGGCCGGCCGCCCGGTCACCACGATAGACGCCGACCCGCTGGGCACCGACCGGCTGCGCGGGGTGTTCGAATTCACCAAGGTGCCGGTGCACGACGGCAACGGCCGGCTGCTCGGCATACTGGGCATGGCGCGCGACGTGACGGTGCAGCTGGCCACCGAGCGCCAGCTGCGCGACGCCAACGAGAACCTGCAGGCCACGCTGGCCGCACTGCCCGACCTGGTGATGGAAGTGGCCGCCGATGGCACCTACCTCATGGTGCTGACGCCGCAACACCAGCGCCTGATAGAGCCCGCCGACCAGCTGCCCGGCCAGCGCATGCGCGACATGCTGCCCGAACCTGCCGCCACCATCTGCATGGACACGCTGGAGCTGGCGGTTCGCCAGGGCCACGGCCGTGGCCGCCCCTACGCCCTGGATCTGGCCGATGGCCGGCACTGGTTCGAGATCTCGTTCCGCCGCAAGGACAACGGCACCGGCCAGGCCGCCACCTTCATCGGCCTGGTGCGCGACATCACGCTGCGGCACCGGGCCGAGCAGGCGCTGCGCATCACGCTCGACAGCATGGCGCAGGGCATCTCCCAGTTCGATGCCGAGGGCCACCTCACCCTTTTCAACCGCCGCTTCCAGGAGCTGCTGGACTTTCCCGACGAGTTCATGGCCACCCAGCCCAACCTGCACCAGCAGATGCGTTGGCAGACCGAGCGCGGCGACTTCCCGCCGGGCGGTGCCGGGCCGATGCAGGCCTACCTGCGCAGCGGCCGGCTGGCGGACATCCCCACCACCTACTGCCGCCGCCTGGCCACCGGCCGGGTGCTGCAGATCGACACCCGCATACTGCCCGACGGCGGCATGGTGCGCACCTTCTCGGACGTGACCAGCTATTTCGACATCCAGGACCAGCTGCAGCGCGACCAGGAGCGGCTGAGCCAGATCCTGGACGGCACCCAGGCCGGCACCTGGGACTGGAACGTCGCCACCGGCGCCACCGAGGTCAACAAGCGCTGGGCCGAGATCATCGGCCACCGGCTGGAGGATATCTCCCCGCTCACCCGCGAGCGCTTCCTGGCGCTGGTGCACCCCGAGGACCGGGACCGCTCGCTGTTCCGCTGGCAGCTCTACGCGCGCGGCCAGGCCGACCGCTACGAGTGCGACATCCGGCTGCGCCACCGCGACGGCCACTGGGTCTGGGTGCTCTCGCGCGGGCGCGCCTACGCCTGGGACGAACAGGGCCAGCCGCTGCGCGTGGCGGGCACCGAGCTCGACATCAGCGAACTCAAGCTGGCCGAGGACCGGCTGCGCCACATCGCCCAGCACGACCCGCTGACCGGCCTGCCCAACCGCGTGCTCATGGGCGACCGGCTGCAGCGCGCCATCGCCCTGGCGCGGCGCGAACGCCACCTGCTGAGCCTGATGTTCCTGGACCTGGACCGCTTCAAGATCATCAACGACACGCTGGGCCACGACATCGGCGACGCCGTGCTGCGCCAGGCCGCGCAGCGCATGGTGGACTGCATGCGCGAGACCGACTCTGTGGCCCGCATGGGCGGCGATGAATTCGTGGTGCTGCTCGAGGGCCTGGAACGCCAGGAGGACGCGCTGGCCGTGGCCGAGAAACTGCGCGCCTGCCTGGACGCCCCCTTCGAGGTGGCGCAGCACCAGCTGGTGGTCTCGGCCAGCATAGGCGTGGCCCTGTACCCCCAGCATGGCAAGGACGACGCCGCGCTGCTGGTCAGCGCCGACCACGCCATGTACCAGGCCAAGAACCGTGGCGGCAACCAGGTGCGGCTAGCGCAGGTCAGTTGATCAGGCGACCCACTCCACCCAGCCCGTCCACGCCGTGACCAGCACCACGGCGCCGAACGCGATGCGGTACCACGCAAACGGCACGAAGCTGTGCGACGAGATGTAGCGCAGCAGCCAGCGCACGCAGACCCAGGCGCTGAGAAACGAGAACAGCAGCCCGACGCCGAACAGCGGCAGGTCGGCCACGCTCATCAGCTCGCGCTGCTTGTACAGGCTGTACACGCCCGCGCCCACCAGCGTGGGGATGGCAAGGAAAAACGAGAAATCGGTGGCCGCCTTGCGCGACAGCCCCAGCAGCATGCCGCCGATGATGGTGGCACCGCTGCGGCTGGTGCCCGGCACCATGGCAAAACACTGCACCAGCCCGACCTTGAGCGCGTCCCACGCGGTCATGTCGTCCACCGACTGCACCCGCACCGTGGCCGCCTGGCGGCGTTCGGCCCAGAGGATGACAAAGCCCCCCAGGATGAAGGTGGTGGCCACCACCACCGGCGTGAACAGGTAGGCCTTGATGAAATCGCCGAACAGCAGGCCCAGCGCCACCGCCGGCAGGAAGCCGATCACCACGTTGAGCGCGAAGCGCTGCGCCTGCCGCTGCGTGGGCAGCGCCACCAGCGTCTCGCGGATCTTCTGCCAGTAGACGATGATGACCGCGAGGATGGCGCCGGTCTGGATGGCGATGTCGAACACCTTGGCCTTCTCGGCGCCGATGTCGTCGCCAAAGCCCAGCAGCGATCCCGCGAGGATCAGGTGGCCGGTGGAGGAGATGGGGAGGAATTCGGTCAGGCCCTCGACCACGCCCATCACGGCGGCCTTGAGCATCAGCAGGAGATCCATTCAGCGGGGTTCTGGCGGGGAAGTCAGCGGGAAACGGGGTTGAGCTGGAGCTGCAGGCCGCCCGGCACCACGCGCAGCTCGCCGGGCTGGTAGCCCAGGCCCTGCGCGCCTTTCAGGTCGTCAGGCGAGAGGCGGTGCAGCGTGAAGTCCTGCAGCAGCCCCTCGGCCAGCAGCGCGCCGATGCGCCGCGCCTGCGGCGCGTAGGCGGCCGGCACGCCAGGCACGTCGAAGTCCTCCACCCGCACATTGGCCAGCCGCACGCTGGCATCGGTGGGCTCGTAGCGCAGCCCGTAGCTCAGCTGCAGCCCGCCCTCGTAGCGCCGGCTGCCCAGCAGGAAGCCGCCCAGGTTGTAGCGAAAGCGCGTGCCGATGCGGTTCTGGTCGGGCAGAAGCCGCACCTCGGGCGCGCTCAGGGTGAGGTCGAAGACCTCGAGCAGGCGGCTGTTGAACGGAAACTGCCCGGCGATCAGTTGGGCCAGCCGGGCCTCGGACACGGACACCGTGCGCGGCCCGGGCGCGAGCGCGGCGCAGGCCGTCAGGAGCACGGCCAGCAGCGCCAGCCAGACGATTCGGAACCTCATGGCCCCCGAGTCTACTCGTGCCGCAGCGCCTCGATGGGCAGCAGCCGCGAGGCGCGCCGCGCCGGGTAGTAGCCGAAGAACACGCCCACCAGCGCCGAGAAGCCGGCCGCCAGCGCGATGGAGCCCCAGGTCATGCTGACCTTCCAGCCCGCGAACTCGCCCACCGCCCAGGTGGCCGCGCCGCCCAGCAGCACGCCCACGGCGCCGCCCACCAGGCTCAGCGTCACCGCCTCGATCAGGAACTGCGCCAGGATGTCGCGCCCGCGCGCGCCCACCGCCATGCGCAGGCCGATCTCGCGCGTGCGCTCGGTCACGCTCACCAGCATGATGTTCATGATGCCGATGCCGCCCACGATCAGGCTCACGCCCGCCACCGCCGACAGCAGCAGCGTCATGGTGCGGCTGGAGGCCTCCTGCGTCTGCAGCATCTCGGTCAGGTTGCGCACGCGAAAGGGCTCGTCCGCGCCCGGCTGCACGCGAAAACGCTGGCGCAGCAGCTCGGTGATGCCTTCCTCGGCGGCCTTCATGTCGTGGCCGTCGCGCACCTTGACCGAAATGGTGCCCACGCGCTTGAGCCGGCCCGAGGCGTCGCCCTGCAGGCGGTTGCGCAGCGTGCTGATGGGCACGATGGCAATGTCGTCCTGGTCGGAGCCCCAGGAGTTTTGGCCCTTGCGCGACAGCACGCCGATCACCGTGACCGGCACGTTGCGCAGGCGTATCACCTGGTCGATCGGATCCTGGTCGCCGAACAGCTCGCGCGCCACGGTCTGGCCCAGCAGCACCACCTTGGCCGCGCCCTGCAGCTCGGAGGCCTCGAACGGCCGGCCGCTCTCCAGCGGCCAGTCACGCGCCTCCAGGTAGTCGTTGGTGGCGCCGAACACCGGCGTGGCCCAGTTGGCGTTGCCGAACACCGCCTGCACGGTGGCGCGCGAGCTGGGCGCGGCCACCTGCACCTCGGGCACCTCCAGCGCGATCGCCTCGGCGTCGGCCTCGGTCAGCGCCTGCGCGGCGCCCGCGCCCTGGCGCACGCCGCCGGTGTTGACGCTGCCCGGCAGCACCAGCATCACGTTGGCGCCCAGGGTCTTCATGTATTCCTGCACGCGCTCGGTGGCGCCCTGGCCCACGGCGATCATGGTGATGACCGCCGCCACGCCGATGATGATGCCCAGCATGGTGAGCAGCGCCCGCAGCGGGTTGGCCCGCAGGGCGCGCCAGGCGCTGCGCATGGCCGCGAAGTTGTTCATGCCGCCACCCCCGCGCTGCCCACGCGGCCCGGCTGCGCCGCGTCCTCGATCAGGTGGCCGTCCTTGAACACCAGCCGGCGCCGCGCCCAGGCGGCCACGTCGTGTTCGTGCGTCACCAGCACGATGGTGATGCCCTGCGCGTTGAGCTCGGCCAGCAGGCCCATGATCTCGTCGCTGGTGTGCGAGTCGAGCGCGCCGGTGGGCTCGTCGGCCAGGATGAGTTGCGGCTGGTTGACCAGCGCGCGCGCGATGGCCACACGCTGCTGCTGCCCGCCCGACAGCTCGGCCGGCGTGTGGCCGGTGCGGTCGCCCAGGCCCACGCGCTGCAGCGCGGCCAGCGCGCGCCGGTGGCGCTCGGGCGCCTTCACGCCGGCGTACACCATGGGCAGCTCCACGTTCTCCAGCGCGCTGGTGCGCGGCAGCAGGTTGAACTGCTGGAACACGAAACCGATGCGGCGGTTGCGCACGGCGGCCAGGGCGTCGCCGTCCATGCGCGCCACCGGCTCGCCGGCCAGGCGGTATTCGCCGCTGTCCGGGCGGTCCAGGCAGCCCAGGATGTTCATCAGCGTGGACTTGCCCGAACCCGACGCGCCCATGATGGCGACGAACTCGCCGGCGTCGATCGACAGGCTCACGCCGTCCAGCGCGCGCACCTCCTGCCCACCCATGTGGTAGGCCTTGCGGATGCCCTCGACCTCGATCAGCGTCATGGCGCGGCGCCCGCTCAGAACGAGAAACGCGGGCCGCTGCTGGCGCGCGAAGGCGCGGCCACGGTGCCGGTGACGACCTCGGCGCCTTCGGTCAGCGCCTCGGCGGCGGGCGAATTGGGCGGCAGCACCAGCTCGGTCATGCTGCCGTCGCTCAGGCCCAGGCGCACGTCGAAGGCGCGCGGCTTGCCGTCGGTGCCCAGGGTGAACAGGCGGCCGCTGGTGGTCTGGCGGCCGGTGCTCTCGGCCACCAGCGCGGCGTAGGCAACCTGCTGCTCGGGCGTGAGCTGGTCGGCGATGCGCGCGCGCAGCTCGGCCATGATGCGCTCGCGCGCCTTGGGCCGCTGGCCCTCGGGCAGGTCGCGCAGCTGCATGAACTGCGGGCGGGCATCGGCCAGGATGGCGTCGACCTTGGCGGTCTGGTCGGCGCTCAGGCCCAGGCGCTGCACCAGGCGGTCGCGGAAATCGGCCATGGGCGGCCGCCCGCCCGGGCCACCCGCGCCCCCGTTCGCGCCGGCCTGCGGCGGGCGGGCGGGCTGGGCCGCGTCGGCGGGCGCGGCGGGGGCGCCCTGCGGCTCCACGCCGCTGATGCGCACGCGCAGCGCGGCGTTGGGCACCTTGAGCACGCCCTCGCGCCGGTCGGTCACGATGCGCACATTGGCCGTCATGCCCGGCAGCAGCTGGCCGCCAGTGTTGGAAAAGCCCACCACCGCCACGTAGGTCACCACGTTGGACACGTTCTGCGCCGCCTTGCGCACCTGGCGCACCTCGCCGTCGAAGCTGCGGCCGGGGAAGGCATCCACCGTGAAGGTGGCCTTGAGGCCGGTGCGGATGCGGCCCACGTCGGCCTCATCGATGCTGGCGTCCACCTGCATGTCCGACAGGTTCTGCGCGATCACGAACAGCTCGGGGGACTGCAGGCTGGCGGCCACGGTCTGGCCGCGCTCCACCGTGCGCTTGATGACGATGCCGTTGACCGGCGACTTGATCTGGGTGCGGCCCAGGTCCACCCGGGCCTGGGCCAGCACGGCCTCGCGCTGGGCCACGGTGGCCTGCGCGGTCTTGATCTGGGCCTCGTTCACGCCCAGCTGGGCCTGGGCGGCGCGCAGCGATTCGGTGGCCGAGGTCAGCGCGGCGCGGGTGCGGTCCGCCTCGCTCTGCGAGATGAAGCCCTGCCCCACCAGGCCCAGGTTGCGGTCGTGGGTGCGCTGGGCTTCGGCCAGGTCGCTCTGCGCGCGCGAGACGCTGGCGCGGCCGGCCGCCGCGTTGGCCTGGGCGGTCAGCACGTTGGCGCGGGCGGCGTCCAGGTCGGCCTGGGCCGAGCGCACGCGGTATTCGAAGGTCTCGGGGTCGAGCTGGGCGATGAGCTGGCCGGCCTTGACCTCGGTATTGAAGTCCACGTAGAGGTCGCGGATCTGGCCGCTGACCTGGGTGCCCACCGACACCTGGGTGACCGGGTTGACGATGCCGCTGGCCGCCACGGTGGCGGTGACGCCGCCGCGCTCGATCTTGGCGGTGCGGTAGCTGGTGGCGTCGGCGCTGCCGCGCTGCGTCCACCACCAGCCGCCACCGGCCGCCAGGGCCAGCACCACCACCGCCGGAATCCAGATTCTCGATTTCATGCCGGCATTGTAGGAATGCCTTGTGACGAGATGCATCCGTCGGGTTTCAGCCGGGTAAAGTCAGCCGCCCTGGTCAGCCGCGCAGCAAAAAGGCCACCCGGAGGTGGCCTTGAAAGTGAGCGTACACTGACTCAACGCCAGCCGCGGCGGTCGTCGTCGTCACGGCCGCGGTGGCCGTAGTGCTTGTGGTGGTGCTTGTGGCCCTTTTTCCAGTGGTGGGGCGGCGGGCCCCAGCCCGGGTGAACGGCCGCCGGGTACACCACCACCGGACGCGGGTGATAGACCGGCTGCGGGTAGACCACCACGGGGCGCGGCTGGTACACCGGCTGCGGATACACCACCACCGGACGCGGCGGCGGCGCGTTGCTCACGCCCACCGACACCCCGGGCGAATGCACGCCCACCGACCAGTACACATCCTGCGCGCGCACCACCGAAGCGGCACCGAACAGGGCTGCTGCCCCCGCCACCAGCGCCAGGCGGCGGCCCAGGCGGGTCATCGCGGTTTGGGATGGCATCATGAAAGTCTCCTTGACCAGGGCCGGAAGCAGCCCCGTGCCGCGATTACAGCGGCTTTCCATGAAGTCTCTTCCGCACGCCGCGTCAAATTCGTAAAGGCTTGTAAAACGGCCCTCAGCCCAGCCGGCGCAGCTTTTTTTCCACCCCGTGGTAGAACAGCGCGCCCGCCACGTTGCAGGCCAGCCAGGCCAGCAGCACGCCCACGGTCTGCACCACCGGGTCGGCCGGGGCGAAGCGGGTGAAAGCCGCGTTGACGACCAGCGCCACCGGGAAGTTGAGCAGGAACACCGAATAGGAAATCTGGCCCAGGTAGGCCAGCACCCGGCTGCGCGGCCAGCGCGAGAGCCAGCCGCCGTGCTGCGCCGCGCCCAGCAGCAGCGCCACCGCCAGCGCCAGCGCGATGCGGCCCCGGAAATCCACCCACAGCGCCAGCACCGTCAGCGCCACCATGCCGGCCAGCAGCGCCAGCCACCAGCGGTCGCGCCCGGGCTGGCTGGCCCAGCAGGTGACCACGCCCAGCGCGTAGGCGCCAAAGAAGTAGACGGCCCAGTTGTCCCAGTCCGAATCGCGGTTGAAATAGAACAGCGAGGCCAGCGCCAGCGTGGCGATGAACACCACCGCCACGCCCTGCGTGCGCCGCTGCGCCCGCCGCCCCGCCCCGCGCGCCAGCCACAGCAGTGTGACGAACAGCGCGAACAGCTGGAAATCCACCGCCACGTACCAGACGCCGGCCGAGAGCGCGTCCTGCCCCAGCACGCTGTGCAGCAGCAGCGCATGCGCCACGAACTGCAACAGCTCCGGCGGGTCGGGCAATGAGTCGTGCACCATCCAGCGCCGGGCCAGCTCGGTGCACATCATGGCCAGCAGCAGCGCCGCCACATAAGGCAGGCTGATCTTGACGTAGCGCGAGGCGATCAGCCGCAGCGGCGAGAACGCCTGGGGAATGCCATGCGGCGCCAGCGCCCGCGCCGACAAAAAGCCGCTGATGACCAGAAACACCTGCACCGCCATGCGCGCGTCCTGGCTCAGCCATTCCACCAGATCCGGCCACAGCCGGTGGGTGAAATCGGACATGGGGCCGTAGAAAGCCAGGTGGTGCAGCACGATGAACTGCGACGCCAGCGCCTTGAGCGCGTCGATGAGTGCCAGCCGGGAATGCTTGTCCGCCATGGGGCGGGGATGTTACACGCACCTAGAATCAGGGCATGAGCGCCCCCACCCCCGAAAAACCCAGCAACTTCCTGCGTCAGATCATCGAACACGACCTGGCCGGCGGCACCTACGCCAGCCGCCGCTGGGGCGGCAGCCCAGGCGACGCCGCCCACCACCAGGCCGGCGTGCCCGACCCCGCCAAGATCCGCACCCGTTTTCCGCCCGAGCCCAACGGCTACCTGCACGTGGGCCACGCCAAAAGCATCTGCCTGAACTTTGGCCTGGCGCGCGACTACGGCGGCGTGTGCCACCTGCGCTTTGACGACACCAACCCCGAGAAGGAAGAGCAGGAGTACGTGGATGCCATCGTGGACGCCGTCCACTGGCTGGGCTTCGGCTGGGCGTCCGACTTCGCTGGCAAACAGGAAGACCACCTCTACTACGCCAGCAACTACTTCGACTTCATGTACCGCGCGGCAGAGTACCTGATTGAAGCCGGCCACGCCTACGTGGACGAACAGACCGCCGAGGAAATGCGCGCCAACCGGGGCGACTTTGGCAAGCCGGGCGTGGACAGCCCCTTCCGCAGCCGCACACCCGCCGACAACCTGGCCCGCTTTCGCGAGATGCGCGACGGCCAGCTGGCCGACGGCGCCGCCGTGCTGCGCG
>CAMLQP010000029.1 GCA_946482115.1 uncultured Comamonadaceae bacterium | reverse complement strand
AGGTCTGGAGCCTGGGCGCCATGCGCAAGATCACCGAGGAAGGCGTGCATTTCGCCTCGCCGGTCAACGGCGACAAGCTCTTCATGTCGCCCGAGGTCAGCATGCAGATACAGACGGTGCTGAACTCCGACATCGTGATGCAGCTGGACGAATGCACGCCCTACGAGACCAACGGCCACATCACCACCGAGGCCGAGGCGCGTAAGAGCATGGAGATGAGCCGGCGCTGGGCGCTGCGCTCGCAGGCCGAGTTCGCGCGGCTGGCCAACCCCAACGCGCTGTTCGGCATCGTGCAGGGCGGCATGTTCGAGCACCTGCGCCAGGAGTCGCTGGAAGCGCTGGTGGAGATGGATTTCCCCGGCTACGCCATCGGCGGCGTGAGCGTGGGCGAGCCCAAGGAGGACATGCGCCGCATCACCGAACACACGCCGCACCGCCTGCCCGCCCACAAGCCGCGCTACCTGATGGGCGTGGGCACGCCCGAGGACCTGGTGCACGGCGTGACCCACGGCGTGGACATGTTCGACTGCGTCATGCCGACGCGCAACGCGCGCAACGGCACCATCTTCACCCGTTACGGCGACCTGAAGATCCGCAACGCGCGCCACAAGAACGACCCCCAGCCGCTGGACCCGAGCTGCACCTGCCACGCCTGCGCGGGCACCAGCGGCGTGTCCTGGGAGCAAGGCGGTCGCGACGGCTTCAGCCGCGCCTACCAGCACCACCTGGAGCGCTGCGGCGAGATGCTGGGCCCCATGCTCACCAGCATCCACAACCTGCACTATTACCTGAACCTGATGCGCGAGATCCGCGAGGCGCTGGAGGCCGGCACGTTCACGGCCTTCCGCGCGCGCTTCGCCAGCGAGCGGGCACGCGGGGTCTGAGGAGGACCGGCATGTCCCGCGCCCGCCTGCCGGCTGAGGACCTTCGCTCCGACGCCGCCCCGGTCACGCCGGCGCCGTGAACACCGTCAGCACCCCGGTGTAGCCGTAGAGCCGGTGGTGGGCGATCTCGCCACCGGCGAAGAAGCCCACCAGCGGCACGTCGCCCAGCGCGCGGCGCACCACCTGCAGCTCGGCGCTGGGGCCGCCGAAGTGCGGGCCGCCGCGTCCGGCACAGCTCACGTAGACCGCGCCCAGCATGCGGGCACCCGCCGGCGCGGTGTCGGGCTCGCCGGCGGCCAGCGCGGCAGCGGCTTCCACGCCCAGGGTCTCGGGCTCCAGCTCCTCGCGCACTTCGGTGCACAGGCGCACCAGGTCGGCCCGCGCGGCAGCCACGTGGCGCTCGCAGAAGCTCAGTTCGGAACCCTCGGGCACGGCATCGGCCACGGCGAAGGCCTGGCGGTTGGGGTCCAGGCCGACCAGGTGGCGCACCAGCACATCGGCGCCAAAGCGGCCGGCGCGGCGTGGCGCATCCACCGGCACGGCATCGGGCCGGGTGAGGCCCACCAGCGTGCGGCGCAGCCGGGGCATGGCCATCTGGGGCTGGGACAGGTCGATCTCCAGCTCCGCCATCAACACGTCCAGCGCCGGCTGGCCGTCGAGTTCGAGCACCAGGTGGTTCTCGGCACGCGTGACGCGGTGCACCGGCCCCACCGGCTGCGCGCCCTGGGTGACGCGCGAGACGCAGGCCACGTCGGGCCCGAAGGCGACACCGCTCAGGCCGCCGTGGAACACGCCGCTGGCCGCGCCGTGGCCGCGCAGGTTGCCGCCACTGCCCAACGCAAACTGCACCACGCCCTGGCGGCTGGAGGCCAGGCCGCCGAACACGTAGCCGCTGGTGGTGCGTTCGGCCATCTCGGCGATCAGCTCGGCCACGTCAGGCGTTTCGGCGTCGGCATGCACCAGCGCGGTGTGGGCACTGAAACCACGCGCGTCCTGCCCCAGCGGCAGCGGCGCCACGCCGCTGAACACGCGGTACTGGTCGGGGGCCAGGTCGCACAGCATCACGGTCAGCGCGGGTTCATCGAAGTATTCGACGCCGCTGGCCGCGATGCCCACGCCCACGGTGCCGGCCCAGTCGGTCACCTCGGGCAGCTCGGCGCTCAGGTGGTCGAGGATGTCCTGTGCCTCGGCGGCGTAGTGGTCGGTGATGTAGAGCAGGCCCAGGCCGGGCGCGCCGGCGTGGCCCGGCAAGGCCATCTGCGCCCGCAGCTGCGCCAGCACCAGCGCGGCGGCCATGCGCCATTGCGGGTGGGTGGCGTGGGCGCAGGGAAAGCGTTTCATGGCCGGGGGCTCAAGACCGGGTGCGTTTGCGGGCCGGCGCCTTGCGGGCCGGAGCGGTGGCGGCGGGCAGGGGCCAGTCGCCAGCCTTGACCTTGCCGCCGATGCCGCGCACCGCGCCGGAAGTGACGGCCTTGGCCACGCCGGTGGCGGTCTGCACCGCGCCCTTGGTCAGGCCGGCCGCGACCTGGCGCGTGGTGTCGAGCGCGCCCTGCTTGGCCGCGTCCTTCATGGCGTTGGCGGCGATGCTCTGGAACTGCTGCGTCAGCGAGCCCCACCACTGCATGGGGTCGACCACGCCGGGCACGGCGGCGGCCGGTGCGGCCGCCTTCTTCGCCACGGGCTTGCGCGCGCGCGGCTTGGGCTGCGCCGCCGCTGGCGCGGCCACGGGCGCCGGGGCCGTGACGACGGCCATGGTGTCGGCGGCCTTGATCTTGAGCGCGTTGGCCACGTCGCCCAGGCTGAAGTTCATGCCCTTGAGCGTGGCCAGCGTCATCTTCTGCACCTCCAGCGCCTGGATGGTGGCGCCCAGGGCCTTGGCGTTCTGGTCCAGCCAGAAATGCACCGCCCGGAGCTCCTCGATGCGCTTCTCGAGTTCCTCGACGTTGAAGGTGGGGGCAATCCAGTTGCCCAGGTTGGGCAACTGGGGGATGCTCTGCTGCACCCCCTGCACGACGCCACCCGCCGCCTGCCGCGCCAGGCCCTGCAGGAAATCGAAGCCGGGGACGAATTTGCCAAACCCGAGATCGGGGGTGTCGCTCATGACCTCTCCTACATGTGTTGGCCGTGGCCACCAGCTTACCCCAAGCCGGTGCGTCTGGCGACGCCTGTTCAGTGCTTGTGGCCGCCCGAGTGACCGCCGGAATGGCCGCCGGCCGGCGCGCCCGGCGCCTGGGCCGAAACCGGCACGCTGAGCTCCAGCCGGCTCTCGGCCCCCCTGGTGTCCTTGAAGCGCAGCGTCAGCGGGATCTGCGTGCCGGGCGTCAGCGGCGTGCGCAGGTCCATCAGCATCACGTGGTAGCCGCCGGGCCTGAGCTCTACCGTCTGGCCGGCGGACAGCGCAAGGGCCGGCACGGCACGCATGCGCATGATGTCGCCCTCCATCTTCATTTCGTGGATCTCGGCGACGCCGGCCACGGGCGAGGCCACGCCCACGAGCTGCAGCGCTTCCCGCGCGGTGAGCCGGGCGAAGGCGCCGGACGATTTCTGGCCCTGCACGGTGGCGCGGGCCCAGGCCCCTTCGGCGGTGACGGGCGCACCCTGGGCGAAGGCGGTGGCGGCACCCAGGCCGAGGGCCAGGGCGGCGATGAAGGAACGGGTGTTCATGGTTCAGGCTCCGGTTTGAGAGAGGATTTTCAGTGCTGGTGGCCGCCCCCGCCCGCGGGCAGGACATCGAGAAAGGCCGCGGGCGCCTTGAGGTCGGAGAGCTTCTGCCCGGGTTGCGGCAGCTCGGCCCAGTCGATGCGGCCCTGCTCGCAAACCTGGCTCACGCGCCAGTACAGGGGGCCGGCCTGGGCCGGCAGGCGGGCCTGCAGCACGAACTCGTCGTAGAAGGCATCGGGCAGGCGGTCTTCGGGGGTGCGGGCCGTCCAGGTGATGCGGCCTGGCTCCACGGCCACGGCCCAGCCGCTCTTGGGCATGGGCTTGGCGCCGCGCACGCCCTCGGGAATCTGCACCACGATCTGCTGGATGGGCGAACCCGAGCAGCCGTGGCCGACCTTGAAGGTGGCCTTGTAGTAGCTGTTGGCCGGCGCGACCGGGTACTCCAGCGTGATGTGGGCGTGGGCAGCGGGCGCGGCCAGGGCGGCGGCGGCCAGGGCCGCCAGGGTGTGGGAAAGTTTCATGGGCAGGAATGATCGGCAACAGGCGTTCCGCGCGGCGGGTGCCGGCGGCGGGCCAGAAAAGAGAGGAAAGAGCGGAGCCGGCCACGCTGCGGCGCGGCCGTCCCGGGCGGCGGCTCAGGCGGCCGACGGCGGCCCGCGGGAGGGCAGCGGCGCCCGGGATACCCAGGCGATGTGGGCGGCCGCGACGGGCGTGAGCGCGTGGGCCAGCGCATCGGGCGGCTCGGCCCAGCCAACGACCGCCGGCGGTGGTGCCACAAAGCTCTGGCACATCGGGCAGTCCATGGGCGTGCTGCCCATTTCCTGGGCGCCGTCATCGGTCTGGACGATGAACTTCACGACGCCCGCGCCCGAACAGATCATTTCCACCGCCCGCGGCTTGGCGATCGGCGAAGCCAGCGCCACCCCCAGCGACAGCAGCACCCCGGCCAGCACGAGGCGGGCCAGCCAGGCGGCTTGTCGAAGGGATTGCAGGGTGGGCATGGGGCGGGATTATCTCAGTACCGGGGTGGACGTTTTTCCCGCAGGCTGGCCACGCCCTCGCGCACGTCGGGGCCGGCAAAACCCATGAATTCGAGCGCCAGCGAGGTGTCGAACGCCGGGCCGGCCTGGCGCAGCCAGTTGTTGAGCGAATACTTGGTCCAGCGGATCGCGGTCTGGCTGCCGCTGGCCAGGCGGTCGGCCACTTCATAGGCCTTGTCGAGCAGGGCTTCATCGTCCACCGCGAGCGACACCAGGCCGATGCGTTCGGCCTCTTCGCCGCTGATGGGGTCGCACAGCATCAGGTAGTACTTGGCCTTGGCCAGGCCGCACAGCAGCGGCCAGACGATGGCCGCATGGTCTCCGGCCGCCACGCCCAGGCGGGTGTGGCCGTCCACGATCTTCGCGCTTTTCGCGGCGATGGAGATGTCGGCCAGCAGGCCGGCCACCAGGCCCGCGCCCACCGCCGGGCCATGCATGGCGCTCACGATGGGCTTGTCGCAGTTGATGACGTTGTAGACCAGGTCGCGCGCCTCCTTCCAGACGCGGCTGCGCACCTCGAAGTCGGCCGCCATGTCCTGCACCAGCGCCAGGTCGCCGCCGCCCGAGAAGCCCATGCCGTCGCCACGCAGCACCACGGCACGCACGCTGTCGTCGCGGCCGATGTCGCGCCAGATCTCGGACAGCTCCCAGTGGCCCTCGTGGCCGGCGGTGGGCAGCTTGCCGTTGCCGCCAGGGCCGTCGGCGCGCATCTGCAGGTCCAGCACCGAGGGCACGCCGTCGTATTCGGGGCCCCGGCGGGTGATGCGAAAGGTCTGGTAACGGCTGTAGTCCATGTTGTCTCCTGTCGTCGTGCCCGACATTGTGCCGGCTGCTATCCTGCCGCCATGCGCAGCCTGTTCCACCTTGCCTTCAACGTCACCGACCTCGATGTGGCACGCCGCTTCTACGGCGGCGTGCTCGGCTGCCGCGAAGGCCGCAGCACCGCCACCTGGGTCGATTTCGACTTCTTCGGCCACCAGATCTCGCTGCACCTGGGCGAGCCCTTCAAGACCGCCGCCACCGGCCACGTGGGCGACCAGCTGGTGCCCATGCCGCACTTCGGGCTGATCCTGGAACAGCCCGCGTGGCAGGCCCTGGCCGACCGGCTCACCACAGCCGGCACCGATTTCGTGCTCGAACCCCAGCTGCGCTTTGCCGGCCAGCCCGGCGAGCAGTGGACCATGTTCTTCCTCGACTCCTTCGGCAACCCGATCGAGGTCAAGGGCTTCCGCTCGCTGGACAGCGTCTACGACGCCTGACGATTCTTCGCCGTCGGGCCACCCCAAGGCAAATCAGCCCCCCAGAGGGGCCACTTTCTGGTCGATGGCGCCGAACACGCTCTGGCCGTCCTTGCCCTTCACCTCGATGCGGATGGTGTCGCCGAATTTCATGAACTCGGTCTTGGATGCGCCGTCCTGGATGGTCTCGATGGCCCGCTTCTCGGCGATGCAGCTGTAGCCCTTGGGCCACTCCATGCGGCCGTTGTGCTCCACGCCCTTGTTGCTGACCGTGCCGCTGCCGACGATGGAGCCGGCGCGCACGTTGCGCGTCTTGCCGATGTGGGCGATCAGCTGGCCGAAATGGAAGGTCATCTCGGGACCGGCCTCGCACATGCCGACCTTGCGCCCGTTCCAGGTGCTCTGCACCGTGAGGTGCACACGGCCGCCGGCCCAGGCGTCGCCCAGCTCGTCGGGCGTGACGGCCACCGGACTGAAGGCCGTGGCCGGCTTGCTCTGGAAGAAACCGAAACCCTTGGCGAGCTCGGCCGGGATCAGGTTGCGCAGCGAGACGTCGTTGGCCAGCATCAGCAGCCGCACGCCCTCGAGCGCCTGTCCGGGCGTGGCGCCCATGGGCACGTCGCCGGTGATGACGGCGATCTCGGCCTCGAAGTCGATGCCGAAGTCCTCGCTCGGGCACACCACGTCGTCGCACGGGCCCAGGAAATCGTCGCTGCCGCCCTGGTACATCAGCGGGTCGGTGTAGAAGCTCTCGGGCACCTCGCTCTTGCGCGCGGCGCGCACCAGCTCCACATGGTTGATGTAGGCCGAGCCGTCGGCCCACTGGTAGGCGCGCGGCAGCGGCGCGGCGCACTGGCGCGGCTCGAACGGGAAGGCGTGGCGCGCCTTGCCCTGGTTCAGCGTGACGTACAGGTCCTGCAGCTGCGGCGTGATGAAGTTCCAGTCGTCCAGCGCCTGCTGCAGGGTGTTGGCGATGCCGGTCGCATAATGGGCCGTTGCCAGATCGCGCGAGACCACCACCAGCTGCCCGTCGCGCGAGCCATCCTTGTACGTTGCGAGTTTCATGGGTTTCCGTGTTTGATGAATTACGGATAGTGAAATATATTCACCTATCCGAAACATTGTGCGATTCTATGGCAGTTTGCCAGTCCTTCATCCCATGAGCCAGATGCCTCCCGACATCAGCGACGACGACGGCGACACCCCGCCAGCCACCGGCCAGCGCGCCGGCATCCAGTCGGTGGAGGTCGGTTTTGCCCTGCTCGACGTGATGGCCCAGGCCGACGGCGCACTGATGCTGCGCGACCTGGCCGCCGCCGCCGGCATGAGCGCGGCCAAGGCGCACCGCTACCTGGTGAGTTTCCAGCGCCTGGGCCTGGTGACGCAGGACGCGCAGACCACCCGCTACGACCTCGGCCCCGCCGCGCTGCGCCTGGGCCTGGCCGGCCTGGCGCGGCTGGACGCCGTGAAGCTGGCGCGCCAGCGCGTGGAGGCGCTGCTGCCCGAAACCGGCCACACGCTGGCCATTGCCGTCTGGGGCAACCAGGGGCCGACCATGGTGCACTGGACCGAAGCGCCCCAGACCGTGCCCGTGACCCTGCGCCTGGGCGACGTGATGCCGCTGCTGAGTTCGGCCACCGGACGCTGCTTCGCCGCCTTCATGGGCACCGAAGGGCGGGACGCGGAGCGCCTGGCCGCCATGCTGCGCGATGAGCTGGCGCGGCTGCGCCGCCTGCCTGCGCCCAACGACCTGCCACAGACCATGGACGCGGTGCAGGCCGTGCTGGCCGAGGTGCGCGGACAAGGCCTGGCCCGCGTGGTGCACCACCTGATACCCGGCGTGGGCGGCTTTGCGGCGCCGGTGTTCGACGCCCAGGGCCGCCTGGCGCTGAGCCTGGTCGTGCTGGGGTCGGTGGCAACGCTGGACACCAGCTGGGACGGGGTGCCGGCGCAGGCCCTGCGCCGCTGCGCGCGCCAGCTGAGCGCCGACCTCGGACATGGCGGCAGCCACGCTTCCTGAAGGCCCGCGCCGGGGCCTGCCCCTGGCCTGGCTGGCGGCCGTGCTGGCCGCCCACCTGCTGCTGCTGGCCTGGCCGCTGCCGTCGCCCAGCGTGCCGCCCCCGCTGGCGGCCCCACCCGCGCTGCAGACCCGCCAGGTGACGCTACCGGTGGCGGCCCCGGCCCCGCCACGGAAACCCGCCACCCCACCGCCCGTGCGGCGCCCGCCGCGCCCGGCGGTTCCGGCCCCTGCCTCGGCGGCCCCGGCCGCGCCGGCACCCGCTTCGGCGCAAGCCGCCGCCGAGCCCGCCCCCGTGGCCGCGCCACCACCGCAGGAAGCGCCACCCGTGGTCGCCGAAGCCCCGGCGCCTGCCGAGCCCCCGGCGCCGCAACCCGCCGCACCCGAAATCCCCGCGCCGCAGCTGCCGCCCACCACCCAGCTCAGCTACGCCGTGGTGGCCACCCGGGGCGGCGCCCGGTATGAAGCCACCAGCGTGCTGAACTGGGAGATCGAGGGCGACCGCTACCGGCTGCGGCTGCTGTGGCGGGCCTTCATCTTCTCGCGCGAGCAGAGCAGCACCGGCCGCCTGGCCGCCGACGGCCTGCACCCGGAGCGCTTCGCCGAGCGCACCCGCAGCGAACGGGCCGCGCATTTCGACGAAGCGGGTGGCCGCGTGCGCTTCAGCGCCAACACGCCCGATGCGCCGCTGCTGCCCGGCACGCAGGACCGCCTCAGCCTGTTCCTGCAACTGGCCGGGCGCTTCAACGCCCAGCCCGAGGCCTTCCCGGTCGGCACCGCCATCCGCCTGCCGGTGGCGGGTTCGCGCGACCTCGAGGAATGGGTGTTCACGGTCGAAGGCCGGGAAATGCTGGAACTGCCCGTCGGCACCGAGCACGTGGTCCGGCTGCAGCGGCTGCCCCGGCGCGAGTTCGACCAGAAGGTGGAGGTCTGGCTCGCCCCCGCGCGGGGGCATCTGCCGGTGCGCATGCGGATCACCGAGGCCAACGGCGACATCGCCGACCAGCAGCTCAGCGGCGGCTAGGCCCGTCGGGGCCTTGAATGCGGGCCCACCGTCGCCATATGGAAAACACCCGCCAGCCGATTCAAACGCCGGTTGTAGGGAAAAAACCGACACCGGGTTGCAGGTTCAACCGCTTTCAGGGACATTTCAGTCATGCACATGCTCTACGACTCCGAGTCTTTTGCCGTGGTGCACATCCACGCAAATGCCCCGCAGGACGGGGACCCCGAGCCCAGCGGCCCCCAGCTTCCCCGCCACGGCTTCGAGATCGTCGACAAGCGCTCCGGCAAGGAGATCTACCTCGACGGTTCCTGGGCCGAGATGTTCCAGCAGCAGATCAGCGCCTGGCAGCAGAACACCCCCTCGCAGGAAGAGGTGGAGGACACGCTGGAAGGCTATGTCACGCTGGCGCAGATGCCCGTGGTCATGCACTGAGCGCGCCCTGAACCCCCGACACCGAAGAAGCCGGCCCAGCGCCGGCTTTTTTGCACCTGCTGCATCCAGCTAGCATCGGGCCATGAACCGACGCCTCGCCGCCGCCTGGCTGGTCAGCGCCTTCGTGCTGCCGGGCTGCGCCACCCTCCGTCCCGCGCCCACGCCGCTGGAGTCCGCCGTCCTGGCCGCCGAGCTGCGCGCGCTGCCACCCGGCACGCTGCTGCTGCTGGGCGAGCAGCACGACGCCGACGACCACCAGCGCCTGGCGCGCCTGTCCACCGAACAGCTGGCCGCCCAGGACCGCCTGGCCGCGGTGGTGCTGGAGATGGCCGAACGCGGCACCAGCACCCGGGGCCTGCCACGCGACGCCAGCGAGGCCGACGCGCGCGAGCGCCTGCGCTGGAACACGGCCGGCTGGCCCTGGGAGCGCTACGGCCCGGTGGTGATGGCCGCCGTGCGCGCCGGCGTGCCGGTGTGGGGCGGCAACCTGCCGCGCGCGGCCATGCGCGATGCGATGCGCGACGTCGGCCTCGACACCCGCATCTCGCCGGCCGCGCTGCAGGCGCAGTTCCACAACATCCGCGAAGGCCACTGCGGCCTGCTGCCCGAAACCCAGATCCCGGGCATGGCACGCATCCAGGTGGCGCGTGACGTGGCCCTGGCCCGGACGCTGACCGACGTGACCGATGGCAGCCGCCTGGTGTTGCTGCTGGCCGGCGGCCAGCACGTGCTGCGCGACCGCGGGGCACCCGTGCACCTGCCCCCCGAGCTGAACCGCCGCGCGCGGGTCGTGCTGATGGTGGCGGGAGACGGCCCGCACACCGGGCCCGGCGCCGACCGCGTGTGGCAAACACCCGCCACGCCGCCGCGCGACCACTGCGCCGAGCTGCGCCAGCAGCTGCAGCGGCCCGGGAACTGAGCGCTACTGCGCGTCCAGCCAGGCCACCAGGCCCAGCACCAGCAGGCCCGCGAGCACCGCCAGCGCGATCTTGACCCAGCTCTTGGGATACTCGCCCGCCACCCGGCCGGTGGCGCCGTTGACCACCACCTGGAAGTCGCGCGCGCCGTAGCGGTAAGCCACCAGCCACACCGGCAGCAGCACGTGCTTGAAAGTCTGGCGCGTGAACTCCGGCCAGACCTGCAGGTTGCGGTGGGTGTCGGCGGCCATGTCCTGCACGCACATCTGGCGCACCGCGCCCATCATGCGCTCGCGGCCCTGCTGGGCCGCGCCCACCAGGTCGAGCTGGTAGCGCTCCACCGTCCAGCCGCTCAGGTACGCGGCGTCGTAGGGTTTGAGGCGTTCGCCGTCGGCGGTGGGAAACGGCTCCACGCCCTGGACCATGCGCGGCGCCACGCCGCGCGAGCCGCACACCAGCGTGTCGTCGAAGAAGTGCGAGACGTGGCCCGACACCGGCTCCCAGCGGGTCTGTCGCTTGCCCTCGTTGTCCTGGTAGTAGGTGCCGGCCTCGGCGGTGTAGCTCGCGTCCACCTGCGCGTCAAAGGTCCAGTACGGCAGGTACACGCCGTGCAGCGTGTCGGCGAGCGCACGCCGCCTGAGGTTGTTGGGCGCCCACCAGAGCCGGCCCCACCAGCGCTTGACGCTTTCGCGCGCCTGCGCCTCGGTGTGCTCGAAAGGCAGCAGGCTTTCGGGCCGGATCACGCGATCGGTCTCGTTCTCGAACGGCAGCAGGGCGGTGGAGCCGCAGAAATCGCAGGCGCGGCCCTGTTGCGCCGCCGTAAAGGTGCTGATCGCCTGGCAGTGCTGGCAGCGCACCACGCGGCGCTGGTCGGCCCAGCCGCGCGCGGACTCCGGCACGGCGGCCAGCGCGGCCACCAGGTCGTGCTCGCGCACCTCGCCGCTGGCTTCTATGGTGTAGGGCGACTCGGTACCGCAGTAGGCGCAGATCAGCGCCTGCTTGCCCGGGTTCCAGTGCGCCTCGCCGCCACAGGCGGGGCAGGCAAACTTCGCGCTCGCGGCGCGCTCGCCGGTGAGGTCGCTGGCCTGCATCAGCCTTTGAGGAACTCGTCCAGCGCGGCCTGCGGGATGCGCCACTGGCTGCCGATCTTGCGGCCCTTGAGGTTGCCGGCCTCCAGCTCCTGCAGCACATCGGCCGGTGCAACGCCCAAGGCCTGCGCCGCCTGTTCGGGCGTGAGCAGGGCCGGCACGGCGGCGGCAGCCGCAGCCGCAGCCGGGGCAGCTCCCGGCACAAACCCGGGCTGGGACGGCGGCTGCGCAGCACCCATGCCGCCGCCCTGCAGCATGGCCTGCCCCATGGCGAGGCCGGCCGCCAGCTCGGCACCGATGCCGGCCGCGCCCGCCTTGCCCTCGGCCAGCGCGTTGCCCATGTTGTATTTCACGTAGTCGTTGAGGTTGCCGATCGCGGTCATGGCGCCGCGCTTGTCGATGGCCTGCTCCAGCTCGGGCGGCACCGAGACGTTCTCGACCACGAAAGCGGTCATCTCGAGGCCGTACTTCTCGCGCATGGCGACGTTGAGCGGCTCCAGCAGCGCCGCGCCCAGCTCGCCATAACGCGTGGCCACGTCCAGCGCGGGCACCCTGGCGGTGGCCAGCGTCTCGCTGAACACGCTGACGATGCGCGAGCGCATCACGTCGCTGAACTCGTCGAGGCGGAACTGGTGGTCGGTGCCGGCCACTTCCTTGAGGAATTTCACCGGATCCACGATCTTGAAATCGTAAGTGCCGAAGGCGCGCATGCGCACCACGCCGAAGTCGGCGTCGCGCATCATCACCGGATTGGCCGTGCCCCACTTGTTGCCCGCGAACACGCGCGTGGTGACGTAGTAGACATCGGCCTTGAACGGGGTCTGGAACTTGTACTTCCAGCCCAGCAGGTCGCTCAGGATGGGGATGTTCTCGGTCTTGAGCGTGTGGCGCCCCGGCCCCAGCGTGTCGGCGAACTGGCCGACGTAGACGAACTGCGCGACCTGACTCTCGCGCACGATCAGCTGGGCCTCGTTCTTGATCTGCTTGTCGTCGTCCGGAAAGCGGTAGCTCAGCGTGTCGCGCGAGTCGTCCACCCACTCGATGACGTCGATGAACTGGCGGTTGATGAAATTCATGATGGCCATGGCCGGTTTCTCCCTTGCAAACAATCAGGCTTGATCAGGCGTTCGCCTTGATGGCGTCGGCCAGCACCGACACCATGGTCTCTATGTGCGACTTCTCGATGACGTAGGGCGGCGCGAACACCAGGTTGTCGCCCGCGCTGCGCACCAGCACGCCCTTGTGGTAGCAGTCCATGAAGACATCGAAGGCGCGCTTGCCGGGCAAGCCGGCAACGGGCGCGAGCTCCACCGCCGCGGCATTGCCCAGGCTGCGGATACCGATGACGTTGGGCAGGCCCTTGAGAGCGCCGTGCATGGCATCACCCAGAACCTTGCCCATCTCGCCGGCTCGGGCGAACAGGTTCTCCTGCTGAAACAGCTCCAGCGTGGCGATGGCCGCCGCGCAGGCCACCGGGTGTCCGCTGTAGGTGTAGCCGTGGAAGAACTCGATGGCGTGCTCGGGCGCCTGGCTGTGCGAGCCCATCATGGTGTCGTAGAGATGCTGGCGGCATATCACGCCGCCCAGCGGGACGACACCGTTGGTCACGCACTTGGCGAAGTTGAGCATGTCGGGAACCACGCCGTAGAAATCGGCCGCGAAGTTGGTGCCCATGCGGCCGAAGCCGGTGATGACCTCGTCGAAGATCAGCAGGATGCCGTGCTTGTCGCAGATCTCCCGCAGACGTTTCAGGTAGCCCTGTGGCGGCACGTACCAGCCGGCGCTGCCGGCCACCGGCTCCACGATCACGGCCGCCACGTTGCTGGGGTCGTGCAGCGGCAGGATGCGGGTTTCCAGCTCGGTCAGGATGTCCTCTTTCCAGACGGGCTCGGCGTTGTGGATGTAGGCGTGGTTGACCGGGTCGTGGATGAAGCGCAGGTGGTCCACGCGCGGCAGCAGCGCGGTGCCGAACACCTTGCGGTTGGCGGGTATGCCGCCCACGCTCATGCCACCAAAGCCCACGCCGTGGTAGCCGCGCTCGCGGCCGATGAAGACATTGCGGTGGCCCTCGCCGCGCGCACGGTGGTAGGCCAGGGCCACCTTCATGGCGGTGTCGGCCGCCTCGGAGCCGGAGTTGCAGAACAACACCTTGTTCAGATCGCCGGGCGCCAGCGCGGCGATCATCTCGGCGGCCCGGAAGGCCTTGTCGTTGCTGACATTGAAGGCGGTGGCGTAGTCCAGCGTGTCGAGCTGCTTCTTGATCGCCTCGTTGATGGGCCTGCGGTTGTGGCCCGCGCCCACGCACCAGAGGCTGGAGACGCCGTCGATGACCTGGCGGCCGTCGTGCGTGGTGAAGAACATGCCGTCGGCGGCCACGAACACGCGCGGGTCCTTCTGGAAGCCACGGTTGGGGGTAAAGGGCAACCACTGGTTGTCCATGCGCAGGTCGTTGTAGGCCATCTAGTGTCTCCGGGTGGTGTCGCTGGATTGCGGGTTCATTGTGGCACTTCGGCGCAGCCAGGGAGCCAGCTGGTCCGCGGGCAGGGGGGCGCTGGCCAGGTAGCCCTGGAACAGGTCGCAGCCCCGGCTGCGCAGCAGGTCGAGCTGGGCCTGCGTCTCCACGCCCTCGGCCAGCACCTTGACGCCCAGCGTGTGGCCGAGGCCAATCACGGCTTCGCTGATGGCCAGGTCGTCGGAGCACTCGGCCAGGTCGGCGATGAAGCCGCGGTCGATCTTGAGCACGTCGATGGGAAAACGCTTGAGGTAGGCCAGCGACGAATAGCCGGTGCCGAAATCGTCGATGGCGATGCCCACGCCCATGTCGCTCAGGCACTCCAGCACCTGGCGCGAGGCCTGCTCGCGCGCCATCAGCGCGCCCTCGGTCAGCTCGATCTCCAGGGCCTCCGGTGGCAGGCCGCTGTCGGCCAGGGCCTGCTGCACCTGGGCGGCCAGGTCGCCGTGCTGGAACTGGTGCGGCGAGACGTTGACCGCCACCCGCAGGGGTGGCAGCCCCTCGTCGCGCCAGCGCCGCGCCTGGAGGCAGGCCTCGGCCAGCACCCAGCGGCCCAGCTCGACGATCAGGCCGGTGGTCTCGGCCACGGGGATGAAGCGCGAGGGCGCGACCGGCCCTTCTTCCGGGTCGTGCCAGCGCAGCAACGCCTCCACCCCGATGACGCGGCCACCGGCCACCTCCAGCTGCGGCTGGTAGTGCAGGCTCAGGCCGCCACCGGACAGTGCCTGGCGCAGCCGCGCCTCCAGCCGCAGGCGCTCGCGGGCGGCGCGGGTCATCTCGTCGGCGAAGTAGCGGTAGACGCCCCGCCCGTCGGCCTTGGCGCGGTAGAGCGCGGCGTCAGCCCCCTGCAGCAGCGCCTGGCTGCTCTGGCCTTGGGACGGGTAGAGGCAGATGCCGACGCTGGTGCCCACCACCAGCTCCACGCCATCGCTGGAACGCCACGGTTTCGCCAGCGCGTCGATCAGCGACTGCGCCAGCCGGGCCGGGTCTTCGTCGCGCTGGGGGTGCTGCATCAGCAGCGCGAATTCGTCACCGCCCAGCCGTGCCAGCGTGTCGCCAGCGCGCACGCGCTCGCGCAGGCGCAGCGCCACGTGCTGCAGCAGCTCGTCGCCCACCGGGTGGCCGAAGCTGTCGTTGACGTCCTTGAAGCGGTCCAGGTCCAGCAGCAGCACGGCCAGCCGCCCGCCGCCGCGCTCGCAATCGTGCAGCGCGGTCTCGAGCCGGTCCTGGAACAGGCGGCGGTTGGGCAGGCGGGTCAGCGGGTCGTGGTGGGCCAGGAAGGCCAGCTCGGCCTCCGAGGTCTTGAGCCGGGTGATGTCGGTGAACACGCCCACCGAGTGCGTGCGACGGCCCAGCGCATCGCGCACCACGCTCAGCGAGCACAGCAGCGGGATGTCCTGCCCCTGGCTGCCGGCCAGCCACAGCTCGCCCTGCCAGCGGCCCTCCTGCTCCAGCACCTCCCACAGCCTGTCCTGGCCCGGCGCCTGGCGAATGCCCGGCTTGAGCAGCAGGGCTGCCGGCCCGCGCACCTCGGATGGCGCCAGCCCCAGCAGCTGGCAAAAGGCCCGGTTCGCCTGCAGCACCGCGCCAGCGGCGTCCATGACGAGCACCCCTTGCAGCTCGCTGTCGAACACCGTGGCGGCCAGGCGCTGCCCCGCCTCGATGGCGTCGCGTTCGGTCAGGTCGGTCAGCACGCCCGAGAAGCGGTCGTTCTGCACGCCATCGCCCCGGCTGGTCAGGCCGCTGGCCAGGAACCAGCGGTACTGGCCGTCGAAACACAACACCCGGCCGCGCATGAAAAAACGCTCGCCCTCCCGCAGCGCGGCGCGCATCTGGACCATCACGCCCGCCACATCGTCGGGATGCAGCCGCTCCTTGAACCGGAAATCGGCCGCGAAGTCCGCGCCCTCGTAGCGCATCAGGTGCTTCAGGGTGTCCGAATAGAGCACCCGGTCGGTGACCAGGTCCCAGTCCCAGAAGCCGTCTCCGGTGCTCTCCAGCGCCAGCCGCAGGCCGGTCTCGCTGCGGCGCAGCGCCTCCTCGATGCGCTGCGCCTCGGTGATGTCCCGCGCCACCGACACGAAGCCGGTGACGCGGCGGTCGGCATCGCGCAGCGCGGCGACCTTGATGTCGAGCTTGATGGGCCTGCCGCCCTGGGGGCGGTGCCCGGCCACGCGCCGCACCGGCACGTCGCTGCGGGCCGCCAGCTGGTCGTTCAGCCGCAGCCGCTGGGCATCGTCGGCGTCGTAGAACTCCTCCGGCAGGTGGCCCTGGATGCGGTCGCGCGACAGCCCCAGCAGGCGCTCCGCCTCGCGGTTGCACAGCTCGTAGCGCCCGAAGGCATCCCGCACCAGGACAGCGTCGGGAATCCAGTCGACCACCTCGCGCAGCCGCTGCTGGGTCTGGCGCTCGGCCTCGCGCACCCGCCCCACCCAGCGCAGCAGCAGCCAGACCAGCCCGGCCGTGACGGTGACGTAGAACCAGCCTTTCCAGGTCTGGAGCCGGGCCGCCTCGGCCGGATCGGGGACGAGCCAGGTCAGTCCCGCGTCGCTGAACGCGATCCAGAGGCACCCGAGCACGAAGTACACCAGGGCGCCCACCAGGGCACGTCCGCCAAGCCGGTTAGCTGCCAAGGCCGCCACTCCTCACGATGTGACAAATTTGAAGGATACCGCTTGCCGCCCCCTCTGGCGACAACTGCGACAATGGACACCATCATGAAACATTCTTATGTGCTCACCCTGTCGTGCAAGGACCGTCCAGGCATCGTGCACGCGGTTTCCGGCTTCCTGTTCGAGCGTGGCGGCAACATCGAGGAGGCCGCCCAGTACAACGACCCCGACACCGGCCTGTTCTTCATGCGGGTGCAGTTTGCCTGCGACCAGCTGACCCAGGACGACCTGCGCGGCCAGCTGCGGGTGTTCGCCACCAGCTTCCAGATGAACTGGGGCCTGCACGCGCTGAGCGCGCCCATGCGCACGGTCATCATGGTCAGCAAGGAAGGCCATTGCCTCAACGACCTGCTGTTCCGCTGGAAAAGCGGGCTGCTGCCGCTGGACATCCGGGCCATCGTCAGCAACCACCGCGACTTCTACCAGCTCGCGGCCAGCTACAACGTACCCTTCCACCACGTGCCGGTGACGGCCGACACCAAGGCCCTCGCCGAGGCGCGGCAGTACGACATCATCCAGGACGAGAAGGCCGAGCTGGTGGTGCTGGCACGCTACATGCAGATCCTGAGCGACGACCTCTGCAAGAAGCTGGCCGGCCGGGCGATCAACATCCACCACAGCTTCCTGCCCAGCTTCAAGGGCGCCAAGCCCTACTACCAGGCGCACGACCGCGGCGTGAAGCTGATCGGCGCGACCGCCCACTACGTGACGGCCGACCTTGACGAAGGCCCCATCATCGAGCAGGACGTGGCCCGCGTGGACCACACCCACACCGTGGAGGACCTGACCGCCCAGGGCCGCGACACCGAGAGCCAGGTGCTGGCGCGCGCCGTCAAGTGGCACAGCGAACACCGCGTGCTGCTCGACGGACACAAGACCGTTGTGTTCAAGTGACCACCACCCGCATCCCGCCCATCCAGTGCCTGCTGACGTTTGAGGCGCTGGCGCGCCTGCGCAGCGTCACGCAGGCGGCGGAAGAGCTGTGCGTGACACCCAGCGCGGTCAGCCACCGCGTCAAGCAGCTGGAGCAGATCCTGGGCACGCCGCTGTTCGCGCGGGGCGATTTCTCGCTCACGCCCGAGGGCATGGAATACCTGGGCCACGTGCGCGACGGCCTGACCACGCTGCAGAAGTTCCCCAGCGCCACGCGCGGGGGCGGCCGGCGCAAGCTGCGACTGGCCGTCACCAGCACCTTCGCGCGCGTGGTGCTGATTCCCCGGTTGCGCGAATTCGCCCAGGCCCACCCCGAGGTGGACCTGACGCTGCACCAGGTCAGCATCCCCAAGCTGGATACCGTGGCCGAGGACGCCGACCTGACCGTGCGCTTCGGCGTGGGCCGCTACACCGATGTCGAGCACCTGTGCCTGCTGAAGGACGAAGTGACGCCCCTGGCCTCCCCGGCCTTCATCAAGGAGCACGGGCCGTTCGAGAACACGCTGGATCTGGCCGGTGTGCCGCTGCTGCACACGCCGCTGGAGCCCTGGCGCACCTGGTTCGCCGCGCACGAGCTGGACTGGCCCGAGCCCAGCGACGGCTCGCAGTTCAACGAC
>CAMLQP010000028.1 GCA_946482115.1 uncultured Comamonadaceae bacterium | reverse complement strand
CGATGCGGCGCGACAGGCCGCCGGCGTTCATGATCTCGCCGGCCAGCATGAAGAAGGGCACGGCCAGCAGCGGGAAGCTGTTGGCGCCTTCGATCACGTTCTGCGCCAGGATCTGGGCGTCGAACAGGTCGAGGTGCCACATCAGCGCCGCGCCGCACAGCAGCAGCGAGAACGAAATGGGCACACCGATGGCCATGGCGGCCAGCAGGGAGCCGAGGAAGATGGCGATGGTCATGGCTGGTCCTCGGATTCGCGCACGCCGACCAGATCGGCCTCGGCGATGCGGCCGCTCAGCAGCCGCCACAGGTTGAGCAGCAATATGGGCGCGGCCAGCACGGCGAACACCATGCCGCTGGCGTAGAACCAGGCCATGGAGGCTTCCATCACGGCGCTGGTGGTGTCCCAGTTGATCCGGGTCTGCTCCCAGGCGCCCTTGAACACCAGCGCGCAGATGAAGAGCATCAGCAGCAGGCTGGCACCCAGGCAGAGCTTGCGCCCCGTCACGGGCAGGCGGGCGATCAGGGTGTCGGTGCCCAGGTGGGCGCGGTCGGCCAGGGCCACCACGGCGCCGAGGAAGGTCATCCACACGAACAGCCAGCGGGACAGTTCTTCGGACAAGGTGAGGCCGGAATTGAAGCCGTAGCGCAGCACCACGTTGCCGAACACCATGACCACCATGGCGGCCAGGCACAGCACCATGAGGCCGGCGAGCACGCGGCAGTAGTGGCGGATCAGGGCATCGATCATCGGCGTCTCCTTGCGAGGATCGAATTTTGTACGAACTGGTTAGTCCTTGTATTGAGGGAAAACCCTGATGCCAGATGACCGGCAGAGACGGTCAGTCGTGGCGGAGGAAGCGCACCACCATCTCGACCACGGACGCGCGACGCAGCGTGGACACGGCCGGCGCGGCGAAGTCGCGCTTGAAGATCAGGCCGAAGGTGTGGCGGTTGGACACATTGAAGAAGGTCAGCGCCGAGATCGAGGCGTGAATGTCCACCGCGTCCAGCCCCGGGCGGAACACGCCGGCGGCGACGCCGCGCTCGTAGAGCTTCTGGATGGACGAGATCGCCGGCACGTTGAGCTGCTGGATGGTCTTGCTCTGTGCCAGGAACTGGCCGCGGTTGATGTTCTCGCCCACCACGAGGCGGATGTAGTCCTCGTTGCCCGCATGGTGGTCGAAGGTGAACTCCACCAGGCGGCGCAGCGCGGTCTCGGGGTCCAGGTTCTCGAGATCGAGCTTGCTCTCGATGGAGCGCATGCGCGCATAGGCCTGCTCCAGCACGGCCAGGTACAGACCCTCCTTGCTGCCGAAGTAGTAATAGATCATCCGCTTGCTGGTGTGCGTCGCGGCGGCGATCTCGTCGATGCGCGCGCCCGCCAGGCCCTTTTCGGCAAACTCCGTCATGGCCACCTCGAGGATGTTGGCCATGGTGCGTTCGGGGTCGTTGGTGCGGGTGGGCTCGCGCGCCTGGCTGGCGCGTGGCCGCGCGGGCCGGCGACCAGAATGTACTATCTCGTCCATTTTTGCAGTATAGGTGCTGGGAGCCGGTTCGGCGAGCCGGGCCGCATCGCGCGGCCGGCGAGTGTGTCAAACTGCCAACCGCTGGAGGCGCGAGCGACCTGGGAACACACCACAAGACGACAGGGAGGCGCTCGCGTTCGGTGACCGAGAAACGATGTCCTGGAGATCCTTTTGAACCTGTCCAACTACAAGATTTCGACCAAGCTGGTCGCCGCGTTCGTGCTGGTGGCACTGATCGGTGCCGCCGTCGGTGCTTTCGCCATCCTCAACATGCGGGCGCTGAACGACGCCGACACCGCGCTGTACGAGCGCGAAACCGTGGGGCTGGCGCTCGTCAAGGAGGCGAACGTGCAGCGCTACGCGGCGGTGGTGGCCCTGCGCGATGCTGTCATCTCCACCACCCTGACCGAACGCCGCGCGGCCCTGGAGCGCATCAAGGTGGGGCGTGCCAAGAGCCAGGAACTGATGGCACAGGCGCGCCAGCTGGTGGGCGACCAGCCGAAGATGCTGACCGCCTTCGACGAGGTGGACAAGGCCTGGGTCGACGACCAGAAGGCGCTGGAGGGCGTGCTCAAGGTCGTGGCGTCCACCGAGATCGCGATCGATTCGCCCATCACCGAGTACCTGCGCGACCACGTGGTCAAGCCCAGCATCAATCTGGGGACGAAGATGACCGAGCTCACCGACATCTTCGCCGACAACGCCAGGCAGACGGCCGAGGGCAACACCGCGCTCTATGAGGGCAGCCGCAATGTCACGATCGTGCTGATCGCGGTGGGCGTGCTGATCGGCGTGGGCCTGGGGCTCTTCATCAGTCGTGGCGTGACGCGGCCACTGTCGCAGGCCGTCGACGGGGCGCGCCGCATGAGCGAGGGTGACCTGACCGTGGCCCTGCATGCCCAGGGGAGCGACGAGGTGGCCCAGCTGCTGCAGGCGCTGGAACACATGCGCGGCCAGCTCGAGAGCATCGTGGGGCGCATCCGTGGCGGCGCCGATGCCGTGTCCACCGCCAGCGCGGAGATCGCGCAGGGCAACCAGGATCTTTCCAGCCGTACCGAGAGCCAGGCCAGCGCCCTGGAGGAGACGGCCGCGAGCATGGAGGAGCTGGGCTCCACCGTGCGCCAGAACGCCGACAACGCCCAGCAGGGCAACCAGCTGGCGCAGAGCGCCTCCGGCGTCGCGGTGCAGGGCGGCGAGGTGGTGGCGCAGGTGGTGGAAACCATGCGCGGCATCAACGACAGCTCGCGCAAGATCGCCGACATCATCGGCACCATAGACGGCATCGCGTTCCAGACCAACATCCTGGCGCTGAACGCGGCGGTGGAAGCCGCGCGGGCGGGCGAGCAGGGCCGCGGCTTCGCGGTGGTGGCGGGCGAGGTGCGCAGCCTGGCGCAGCGCAGCGCGCAGGCGGCCAAGGAGATCAAGGATCTGATCACTGACAGCGTGGGCCGCGTGGAGCAGGGCAGCGCGCTGGTCGACCAGGCGGGCCGCACCATGGAAGAGGTGGTGTCCAGCATCCGCCGGGTGACGGACATCATGGCCGAAATCAGCGCTGCCAGCGGCGAGCAGAGCGATGGCGTGACCCAGATCGGCGAAGCGGTGCAGAACATGGATCAGGCGACCCAGCAGAACGCCGCGCTGGTCGAGCAGATGGCCGCTGCGGCGACCAGCCTGCGCAGTCAGTCTCAAGAGCTGGTGGAAACGGTTTCCGTGTTCCGCACCAGCGGACGGGGCTGATCCGGACGAAACCACCTGCCGCGCGCCCATGCACCACAACCTGTCGCTGATCAACACCATCGCTGCAGGTCTGGGGCTGGCGCTCATCCTGGGGTTCTTCGCGACGCGCCTGCGGCTGCCCGCGCTGGTGGGCTATCTGCTCGCCGGCGTGATCATCGGGCCGCACACGCCGGGCTTCATCGCCGATCCCGACATCGCCGCGCAGCTCTCCGAGATCGGCGTCATGCTGCTGATGTTCGGGGTCGGGTTGCACTTCTCGCTGGACGACCTGCTGTCGGTGCGCAAGATCGCGCTGCCCGGCGCGGTGGTGCAGATGGGGGTGGCCACGCTCATGGGCATGGGCCTGGCGATATGGTGGGGCTGGGGCATCGGGCCGGCCCTGGTGCTGGGCATTTCCCTGTCGGTGGCCAGCACCGTGGTGCTGCTGCGCGCGCTCGAAAACCTGGGGCAGCTCGAGACACCTACCGGCCGCATCGCGGTGGGCTGGCTGGTGGTCGAGGACCTGGCCATGGTGCTGGTGCTGGTGCTGCTGCCGCCGCTGGCAGGCCTGCTGGGCGGCAAGGCCGAAGCGGACGCCACCGCTTCGGTCTGGCAGGCGCTGGGCACCACCCTGCTGCAGGTGGGGGCCTTCGTCGCGCTGATGCTGGTGGTGGGGCGACGGGTGTTCCCCTGGGTGCTGTGGCAGGTGGCGCGCAGCGGCTCGCGCGAGCTGTTCACGCTGTGCGTGGTGGCCGCAGCGGTGGGCATCGCCTACGCTGCGGCGCAGGTGTTCGGTGTGTCGTTCGCGCTGGGGGCTTTCTTCGCCGGCATGGTGCTGCGCGAATCGGAGTTCAGCCACCGCGCGGCGGAGGAGTCGCTGCCACTGCGGGACGCCTTCGCGGTGCTGTTTTTCGTCTCGGTCGGCATGCTGTTTGCGCCCGCGGTGCTGGTGGAGCGGCCGCTCCAGGTGCTGGGCGTGGTGCTGATCATCCTGGTCGGCAAGTCGGTGGCGGCGGCCTTGCTGGTCATCGCCCTGCGCTATCCGCTCAACACCGCGCTCACGGTTTCCGCCAGCCTGGCCCAGATCGGCGAGTTCTCGTTCATCCTCGTGGGCCTGGGCGCGACGCTGGGCCTGATGCCTGTCGAAGGCCACAGCCTGGTGCTGGCGGGGGCGCTGATCTCCATCGCGGTCAACCCGCTGCTGTTCAAGGCCATCGCGCCGCTGCAGACGCTGCTGCGCGAACGCTCCGCGCTGGTGCGCCGGCTGGAGGCACGGGACGACCCCCTGGCCGAGCTGCCCATGCACACCGAGGCCCGCTTCCTGGCTCGCCAGGTCGTGCTGGTCGGCCATGGCCGCGTCGGGCGCCGCATCGCCCAGGCGCTGCAGCAGGCCGGTCTGCCCTTCGTGGTGGCCGAGCAGAACCGCGAGATCGTGGAGCGGCTGCGCGCCGACGGCGTCGCCTCGGTCTATGGCGACGCGGCCGATCCGGCGGTGCTGATTCAGGCCCACATCGCGCGCGCGCGCATGCTCGTGATCGCGACCCCCGACTCGGTGTCGGTGCAGCCCATGATCGAGACCGCCCGCACGCTCAACCCCGAGGTGCAGATCGTGGTGCGTTCGCACAACGAGGACGAGGCCCGGCGGCT
This sequence comes from uncultured Comamonadaceae bacterium, assembly GCA_946482115.1. Next base: position 13,597 of record CAMLQP010000028.1, on the reverse strand, counting down.
GCGCGCCGACGGCGCCGGCACGGTGTTTCTGGGCGAGGACGAGCTGGCCCAGGCGATGGCACGGCACGTGCTTGCCCAGTCCAGGCCCGGCGGCGCCTGACGGCCGCCCCGCGCGGGCCCCTTACACTCGGTCCCCGAAAGGATGGAAGTGCAGCATGATGTTGCTGGAGTTGACGACGGCCGGCTGGAACGCGATCTGGGACTGGGTGCAGCAACGCGCCCACGCGCCCGAGACCGAGGATGAATTCTTCTGGTACAAGCACGCCCTGCGCAGCATCAACCTGATCCCGGCGGGCGAGGAGCCGGTGGTCTGCATGCGCGGCGCCGTGTCCCGCAGCGGCTACCTGGAGGCCTTGCGCCTGCGTCCCGACTGGTACCGCCGCATCCCCCGCCCGGTCACAGAGCTCGTTCCTCTCTGAGCCGGCCTTCGCGGCGCTGCTGCTTGCTGCGGTACATGCGCTCGTCGGCGCGCTCGAGCAGTTCGTCGGCATCGCCGCCATCGTCCGGGCTGTGCGCCATGCCTATGCTGGCCCGCAGCGGGACGCTGTGGTTCTCGAAATCCAGCGGCGCCTCGAGCGCGGCGTAAAGCCGCGCGACGGCCACCTGCGCCCCGCTGGGTCCCACGCCTGGCGACAGCAGCACGGCGAACTCGTCGCCTCCGAGCCGTGCCACGGTGTCCGAGCTGCGCGTGCCCCGCCGCAGCCGGCTGGCGAATTCGCGCAGCACCGCATCGCCCACGCGGTGTCCGCGCGAGTCGTTCACGGGCTTGAGCCCGTCCATGTCGATCATCAGCACATCCACCGGCTGGCTCTCGCGCCCCACGCGCGACAGCGTGTTGCGCAGCCGGTCCATGAACAGCGCGCGGTTGGCCAGGCCGGTCAGGGCATCGTGGGTGGCCTGATGGAACAGGTCATCGGTTTCGTACTTGGTGGCGTAGAACATGGCGGCGCCCACCACCTCCGACAGCAGGCCCAGCAGGCCAGTGTCGGCGTCGCCGAACGCGGCGGGCCGGGCCGACATGGCCTTGAGCACGCCCACGGTGGTGCCCCGGTGCTTGAGCGGCAGCACGATCATGGCACGCAGGCCCACCCGGCGGCACGCTTCGCGGTCCACGCGCGGATCGGTTTCGGAGTCGTCGCAGCGCAAGGCCTCGCCTGTGCTCACACACAGGCCGGACAGGCTGCCCTGCCCCGAAATGCGCAGGCCCAGTGCCGAGCGGGCGCTGCCCGACACGGCGCGATAGACCATGTCGCCGTTCTCGGCCAGTTCGATTGCCGCGCCGTCCGCATCGATCAGCGAAAGCGTGCGTTCGGCCACCAGGTTCATCACGTTGCCCAGATCCAGGCCCAGCCGGGCGATGTCGGTCTGCAGATGGATGACCTGCAGCAGCTGCGCGGGCGATGGCATGGGCGTCTTTCTGGCCAGGGGGGGTAACAGATCGTCACAGCCATTTTGTGAAGCACGCGCCGCTTGTCAACGGTGCGTGTGGCCTTTCTGATCGGTCTGCTAGATATGGATGCAAACAACACGGGTTGGCGGTCCGTCGTGCGTTTTCGAGGAAATTGATTTACTATTTTTGACAAAATGACGACCGGAGAGGAGTCGGGTCGTCGCGGCAAGAAGAGCACCCGAAAAGGAGCCACCATGAGACTGAACCTGCCCGTCAGCGGCCAGGAGTACCCCTTTCCCAAGGGGCACACCCTGGTGTCCACCACGGACACCAAGGGGCGTATCCTGTACTGCAACCCCATGTTCATCGAGGTCAGCGGCTACGACCGCACCGAGCTGCTGGGACAGCCGCACAACATGATCCGGCACCCTGACATGCCCGAAGAGGCCTTCCGCGACATGTGGGCCACCATCGCCTCGGGGCGGCCGTGGTCGGCGCCGGTGAAGAATCGGCGCAAGAACGGCGACCACTACTGGGTGATGGCCAACGCGACGCCCCTGCTGGAGAACGGGCGGCCCGTCGGCTACATGTCGGTGCGCACCGAGGCCACGCGCGAGCAGATCCAGGCCGCCGAGCAGCTCTACGCCACGATGCGCGAGGAGAAGAAGGCCGGGCGGCTGGTGCACACGCTGGCGGCCGGGCGGCTGGTGAAGCGTTCCCTGCTGGGCCGGCTGGCCGAGCTGGCCCACCTGGGCCTGAACGCCAAGCTGCTGCTGGTGATGCTGTTCCTGCTGGTGGCCTCGCTCTCCATCAACCGGCTGCTGCCCACCGGCACGGTGGTGCTCGATGGCCTGGCCTGGGTGTTGCGCCTGGGGTTGATCGGCGGCACCTGGTGGTTCCTGACGCAGCTGCTGGTCAAGCCGCTGGACGGTCTGATCGAGACGGCCAACCGGCTGGCCGCCGGTGACCTGACGCAGACCCTGACCCGCACCCGCAACGACGAACTGGGCGAGCTGCAGACCGCGCTGGGCCAGCTCAGCGTCAACCTCAAGTCCATCGTGCGCGACGCGCGCGAGCAGGCCCGCGAGATGGTGACCGGCACGGGCGAGATCGCGCAGGGCAACCAGGACCTTTCGCAGCGCACCGAATCGCAGGCCAGCAACCTGCAGCAGACCGCGTCGTCGATGGAGGAGATCACCGGCACGGTGCGCCAGTCGGCGGAATCCGCGCAGCAGGCGAGCCGGCTGTCGGCACAGACCCAGGCCATCACGGAGCGCGGCAACCAGGCGGTGGACGAGGTGGGGGGCACCATGCGGGCGATCCAGGAGTCGTCGAGGCGCATCAGCGAGATCACGCAGGTGATCGACAGCATCGCGTTCCAGACCAACATCCTGGCGCTGAATGCCGCCGTCGAGGCCGCGCGGGCCGGCGAGCAGGGACGCGGCTTTGCCGTCGTCGCGGCCGAGGTGCGCGCGCTCGCGCAGCGCAGCGCCCAGGCGGCCAAGGAGATCAAGCAGCTGATCGAGGACTCCGCCGGCAAGGTGGAGGCCGGGCACGAAAAGACCGAGGTCGCGCGCAAGACCATGGGCGAGGCACTGGAGAGCGTGCGCCGTGTCAACGCGCTGGTCGACGAGATCAGCCACGCGGCGCGCGAGCAGCTCACCGGCATCTCGCAGGTCAACGACGCGGTCACCCAGCTGGACACGATCACGCAGCAGAACGCCGCGCTGGTGGAGCAGATCGCGGCTTCGGCGCGCTCGCTCGAGGGCGTGGCGCGCAACACCACCGAGACGGTGCAGGTGTTCCGCATCGACGGCGGCCCCAGCGCCATGGCCGACGCGGTGGCGCTGCGCCGCGACATGAAGGCGGCGCTGCCGGCGCCGGCCGGCGGCTGAGCCGGCTCAGGCCATCGCGATCACCAGCAGGCCGAACCCCGCGAAGGCCACGCCCGGAAGCAGCCAGAGCAGTGCTCCCAGCGGCGCGGGCCGCTCCACCTGGTGGCGTTCGGGCGCCTGCGGGTCGTGGTAGAGCGTGCGCTGGCTGCCCGGCACCTGCTGTGCCGCCAGTTCCAGGGCGTGGGCCTGGTCGCGCGCCGGCAGGCCATGGCTGGCCTGGTAGGTCCGACCATCGACGCGGTATTCGTAGTGCAGCACGCAGGCATGACTCACCAGCAGCCGGTGGTGTTCGTCGGCGTCGCGCTCGCGCACGTGCCTGACCACTTCGACATCCCGCAGCGTGGCGACCGCCGGAGGCCACTGCTGCGCGGCCAGCCGGGTGCGCAGCACGCGCCAGGCCACCGGCACGAAGACCAGGCCGATCAGTATGAACACGCCGCCCACCAGGTGCAGCAGCGTGGCGTCGAGTGGGTTGCTGTCCATGCGGGTCTCAGGCGCCCAGGAAGGCCGCGAGCGGTGTGACCAGCCCCAGGCCCATGCCGTTCACCACCAGCAGGCCCAGGGCAGTGACCAGCAGTGGCAGTGGCCCGCTGGGGGCTTCCAGTGTTTCTTCAGGGCGGCGCGGGTTGTACAGGAAGCTCAAGGTCGCATCGGCCTTCAGCGCCTCGGCGCCGGCGCGGTCGGCCACGGGCTTGACCAGGCGCCGGTGGAACGTCCTGCCATTCACCTGGTAGTGGAAGTGCAGCACCGCCTCGTGGTGCTCGGTGGTGCCGGTGGGCAGGCCGTCGCGGGTGTGCACCACGCGCATGAGATCCACCCGGTCTGCGCGCACCTGCAGGCGTGGCCAGCGGCGCGCGGCGTGGAAGTGCCGCCAGCGCCGCCACAGCAGCGACAGCAGGTAGAGGTCGAGCAGCAGCAACGCGGCGAGCGCACCCCAGGCCAGCGGGTGCCAGGCATCAAGTGGGGGTGGGGTGTCCATGGCGGGGGCCGGGCGCGGTGCTTCAGGGGGCGAAGGCCTCGCGCAGGCGCAGCAGCTCGGCGCCCAGGCGCTGACCTTGCGCGGGCGGCGGGGGCTCGCTGCCGCAGCGGGGTTCCAGGGCGGCGAAGGCATCCCAGCTGCGCGAGCCCCGCGTGTCGCTCACCAGCAGGCTGGCCAGGGAGCCGTCTTCGAGCCAGTGGGCGGTGACCGAGTCGCTGCTCGAGGTGTCGCCAGGATCGCACCCGTCGGCGGTCCGGGACTGCCGCAGCACCACCGGGCGTCCGTTGGCCAGCAGGCCTTCGTGCAGCCGCGTGCGCCGGCACTGGCCGGGCCCTTGCTGTTCGCCATAGAGTCGCAGACGCTCCACCTGCCAGGTGCCGACGGTGGCGCGCGCCAGCGAGTCGTCGATCCAGCGCCAGCCAGCCAGATCCGGGGGCGGAGGCTGGCGCAGGCGGCCGATGGGGCGTTCGGGTGCCAGCACCTCGAAGAAGCCGGCCACGGGGTGCAGCGGCCGGTAGCGGTAACTGCCGTCGGCCAGGCGCAGCACGTCGGGCGGGCAGCTCAGTGTCGGCCCGGGCTGCGGCTGCGGGCCGGACGACCAGCGCAATCGCAGGCGCCAGCCCAGGTCGAACGCGCCGTGGCGGCTCAGCCGGGCGACTTCCAGCCCGGCGGGCGGCGGTGGCTCGTCCATCAGGCTGATTTCAAGTTCGGGCTGCGGCCGGCCCGGGCCACGAGCAAGCGGCACATTGAGCCTGAGCGACTGCAGGCGGTAGTGGTCGTGGCCGGGCGGAACGTCGGGCGCGCGCCACCACAGCCGGCGGCCCTGCCGTTGCAGCGCATCGCCACGCAGCGTGAGCTGCTGCGGGATGGCGAACAGCCGGCTGCCCAAAGGCATCACGCTTTCGCGCCGCGCGGTCTCGCCGGCGATCAGCCGGGTGGGCTGGTAGTGGGCCTCGATGCGCAGGCGCGGGTCGGCCAGCAGCGTGTCCAGTTCCCCGGGGGACAGCAGGCCGTTGAGATGCTGGATGTCGAGTTCGGCCTGGAGCTCGCGTGCCGCGCCGGGCGCGCCCAGCCCCAGGCACAGCAGCAGCGTGGTCAGTGAGCGCAGGCGCATGGCGACCTCCAGGGCGCCCAGTGTAGCCCCCCGCAGGGGGCGCAGCGCCCTCAGGCCGGCAGGCCGTCCACGAACACCTTGAGTTCGCCGGGCCGGAAGGCCGTCCAGGACTCGTTGGTGGTCAGCGGGGCGGTCACGATCACCGCTGCCCGGTCGCCGGGCTGGTTCACCTCGGCGAAGTTCACGGTCCAGTCCTGGTCGGCCAGCGTGGCCTGCGAGAACGGGTACTGGCGCACCAGGTAGTGCAGGTGGGTGCTGCAGTGCGCCCACAGCGCCTCGCCGTTGGAGAGCAGGAAGTTGAAGGTGCCGAACGACGCGACCTGCGGCACCAGCTCGCGCAGGGTGAGCGTGAGCTCCTCCACGCTGGGCATGCCGGCGTGCGATTTGGCCAGTTCCTGCATCAGCCAGCAGAAGGCGCGCTCGCTGTCGGTGGTGCCCACGGGCTGGAAGTGGCTGTGCAGCTTGGGGAAATAGTCCTTCAGGTCGCCGTTGTGCGCGAACACCCAGTGCCGGCCCCAGAGCTCGCGCACGAAGGGGTGGGCGTTCTCCAGAACCACTTCGCCGATGGTGGCCTTGCGCACGTGGGCGATGATGTTGCGGCTCTTGAGCGGGTAGCGCTGCAGGAAGTCCGCCATGCGCGACTCGGCCGCGCTTTCGTGGTCGACGAACAGCCGCAGGCCGCGGCCCTCGAAGAAGGCGATGCCCCAGCCGTCGGCGTGGTGGTCGGTCTTGCCGCCGCGCTGGCAGAAGCCGGTGAAGCTGAAAGTGGCGTCCGTGGGGGTGGCGCAGTTGAGTCCGAGCAGCTGGCACATGTTGCAGGTTCCGTGGGGCTTATTCTGCATGGCCCGCGCGGTGGCTGTCCACGCGCAGCCGCCAGGCCGCCAGCATGGCCAGCCCGCACAACGCGGCCAGCATCAGGAACACCTCGTTGAAGGCGGCCAGCTGGGCCGGCGTGCCGGTCTGCCCCAGGCTGGCGCCATGCGCCGACAGCCGCCACTCCAGCACGATGCCGCACAGGCTGACCCCGGCCGCGCCGCCGAGCGAGCGGATGAAGTTGATCACGCTGGAGCCCTGCGATATGGCAGCGTGCGGCAGGCCGCGCATGGCACCCAGGTTGAGCGAAGGCAGGATGAAGCCCAGGCCGATGCGCCCCAGCACCGCCCAGGCCACCAGCAGCGCCAGCGCGCGCGTCTGCGACACCAGGGGCATGAACGCGAACGAGGCGGCGAGCAGCAGCAGCCCGGTGCTGATCAGCCAGTGGGCGGGGTGCCGGTCGGCCAGGCGGCCGACCAGTGCGATGGTGACGGCCAGCACGAACCCGGCCGGCAGCAGGATGGTGCCCACGTAGGAGGCCGACAGGCCCAGGCCCATCTGCATGTAGACCGGCAGCAGGTAGGTGGAGCCGAACAGCGCGGTGCCGTAGGTCAGCGCCACCAGGCTGCCCATGGCGAAGGGCCTGTGGCCGAACAGCGACAGGTTCATCAGCGGTTCGCGCGCGCCGGGGTGACCGCCGCCGTGCGCGTGACGGCGTGCCAGCCGCCGCTGCCAGGCCACGAAGGCCAGTAGCGCCAGGGCGGCGCCCAGCAGCAGCAGCGCCGATTGCCAGGGTTGGCCCCCTTGCAGGTCCACCAGGCCGTTGAGCAGGCTGATGGTGCCGGCCGTGGCCAGCAGCAGGCCGACCGTGTCGATGCCCGCGCCATCGCGCTGGGCCGCAGCGCCGCCAGGGGCGGTCACCGGCACGTAGCGGCGCCCCAGCCAGAGCGACAGCAGGCAGAACGGCACCACCATATAGAAGATGGAGCGCCAGCCGAGCAGGTCCACTAGCACGCCGCCCACACTGGGGCCCAGGGCGGGGGCCAGCACCACCCCCATGCCGAAGATGCCACTGGCGCGTCCCTGCTCGTGTGGCTGGAAGGCCCGCAGGATGATGATGGCAGGTATCGGCTGCACCACGCCGGCGGCCAGCCCTTCGGCCACCCGCGCCGCCAGCACCAGCGGGTAGTGGTTGGCCAGCCCGCCGACGATGCCTCCGGCCATCAGCAGCCACATGCAACCCGCGTAGACGGCCCGGTAGCCGTAGCGGCCCAGCAGCCAGGGCGTGGTGAGCATGGAGGCGGTCATGGCCGCCATGAAGCCGGAGGTGACCCACTGCGCCCGTTCCTGCCCCAGCAGGAAGTGGTGGCTCATGTCCGGGATGGCCACGTTCACGATGGTGGACGACATGATCGACGCCATGGTGCCCACCATCACGGCCAGCAGCATCAGCCAGCGGTGGCGTTCGCCGTAGCGCGCGCGCAGCGCCTGCAGCGAGTGGTCGGAAGACGGCGGGTGTGGCATCGGAGCCACCATTGTGAACCAGGCGCGGGGCCCGGCCGGGCCCCGCGGCGGCGTGACGGCGTGACGGCGTGACGGCCGGCCGAGATTGTCGGCACGCGGCGGGTATGCTAAGTTGGTAACAATTTTTCGCATTTGGCTCGCGCGGCCCCGGTTGGCGGGGCGCGGCATTCCGTTACGGGAAAGGTTCGCATGAAAAAGGCAACTTCTCGCCAGGGACCCCTGAGTCCTGCCCCGCTGGCCGTGGCGCTGGCCTGTGCGTTCGGCGTCGGGCTGGCGCAGGGCAATCCGGTGGGCGGTGTGGCGGTGCACGGCACGGTCCAGGTGACCAGCCCCGCGCCCAACCAGCTGCTGGTGACGACGACCAACGGGGCCGGCACCAGCCACTCGGTGGTCAACTGGCAGAGCTTCTCCATCCCCGGTGGCAGCCTGACCCACATCGCGCAGCCCGATGCGGGCAGCCTGAGCATCAACCGGGTGACGACGCTGAACAATCCGTCGCTGATCTACGGCACGCTGAGCTCGAACGGGCAGGTGCTGCTGGTGAACCCGGCCGGCATCACGGTGGGAGCCGGCGCGGTGGTGGACACGGCGGGTTTCCAGGCCTCGACGCTGGGTCTGGGCGAGGCCGATGCCATTGCCGGCCGGCTGCGCTTCGAGGGCGGCGGCGGCGAGCTCAAGGTGCAGGGCCAGGTGGTGGCGCGCGAGGGCGACGTGGTGCTGCTGGCGCCGCAGGTGGTGGTGGAGGCCGGCGGGGTGGTGCGGGCGCCCAACGGCAGCGTGGTGCTGGCGGCCGGCCAGAAGGCGGAATTGACCGGGCGCGGGCTGGAAGGCATACAGCTGCAGGTGCAGGCGCCGGCGGACCGCGCGGTGAACCTTGGCACGCTCAGTGGCGACGCGGTGGCGATGTTCGCCGGGACGCTGAAGCACAGCGGGCTGATCCAGGCCAGCGCGGTGAGCCAGGAAGGCGGGCGCGTGGTGCTCAAGGCCCAGGAGCTCGCCGAGGTCGGTGGCACCACCCGGGCCGAGCGGCTGGAGCGCCTGGGCGGCCTGTTCCATGCCACCGCGCGCGAAACCGTGGTGACTGCGGCCGCCGTGATCGACGTGAGCGGCGCCGCCGGCGGGGGCGAGGCGCTGATCGGCGGCGGCTGGCAGGGCCACGACGCCCGGCTGGCCAACGCCACCTACACCCGTGTCGATACCGGCGCGCAGATCAGGGCCGACGCGACCGACAGCGGCGACGGCGGCACCGTGGTGGTGTGGGCCGACGGTGCCACCGCGTTCGGTGGCAACATCTCGGCCCGGGGCGGCCTGGCCGGCGGTGATGGCGGCATGGTCGAGGTGTCGGGCAAGCAGCACCTGCTGTTCGTGGGGCAGGTGGACACCAGCGCGCCGCAGGGTGCCAAGGGCGAGCTGTGGCTGGACCCGACCGACATTGTCATCAGCTCGGGGGTGACCAACAACGTCAGCACCGTGGTGGGAGCCGACACGGCCTATTTCCCCACCCTGAACGGCTCGGTACTCAACGTCGTCACGCTGGAGAATGCCTTGGCCACCAACGACGTGAGGGTGGTCGCCACCGGCGGCGGCGGGACGGGGACCGGCAAAATTTCCATTTCCGACATCATCGACTGGAACAGCAGCAGCACCCTGACGCTGCAGTCGGGCACCGCCGGCAGCGTCGAGTTCATTGGCACCGGCTCGGTCAACGCAGGTTCGGGAACACTGGTCATCAACGCGGGCACCGGCGGTGTGGACGGTCCGACGTCGGGTGGAGCGCTGGCCATCGATACCCTGGACATCACGACCACAGGGGCTGTCACATTTGGCTCGTCCGGTACCAACCAGGTTGGCACGCTGAAGGTGGACGCGGGGGGAGCTGTTTCCATGCAGTTCAACCAGGCCAATGCCCTCAACGTCGCCAAGGTCCTGTCCGGCGGGAACATCACGCTCGGCAACAGCGGCACGGGCACGATGCAGTTCAGCGGCAACGTCACGTCCGATGGCGATCTGAACCTGACGGCCGGGACCGGCGGCATAGGACAGTCGTCTGGCAGCGTGCTGCAGGCCAACCTGCTGACGGTGAATTCCACCGGCAACGTCAGCCTGACGGGGGCCAACCAGGTGAGCTCGCTGCAGGCCGACATGGGCAACGGCACAGCGTTCAGCTTTCGCAACGCGCAGAGCCTCGCCATCGCCACGGCCGCGCCCGCACCCGCGATCGACATGGGCACCGGCGCGAGCTCGCTCACCGTGGACGTGACCGGGGACCTGACGGTCAGCCAGGACATCCAGTACGACGGCGCCGCCGGTGCCTCGGTGAAGCTCAAGGCCAGCGGAGCGATCGCACTCAACAGTGGTGTCGTTTCCAGCTCGGGCGGCACCTACACCAGCCTGGTCGAACTCGACGCGGGCGGCAACCTTTCGGGCGCCGGGGTGGTGGAGGCGGGCAAGCTGGCCCTCAGGACCGGCGGAACCTCCAACCTGTCCAGCTCCCAGGACGTGCTGCTGCTGGCCGCCAGCATCGGCAGCGGCGACTTCAGCTTCGACAGTTCCGACAACCTCACGCTGGGCAGCGCCGGTTCGGTCAGCGGCGTCACGGCGGCGGGCAACATCACCATCGATGCGTCGGACGATCTGGACATCACGGCGGCCGTTTCCAGCCTGGGAGGGAACATCGCCATAGACGCCGGCGGCAGCCTGACCCTGTCGTCCGGCGGCTCGCTGTCGGCGACCCAGATCACCCTGACCGCGTCCCCCCCCCTGGCGCTGAACGGGAAAATCTACCCCGGTCGTGCCGGCGTGGCGGGGGGCGAGCTGATACTGAACGGTTCGGCGGTCTTCGGCTCCACCTCAGAGCTGCATCTGGACCTGGGGGCGACCACGTACGACAAGGTCACGGTGTCCGGGGTGTCCAACACCGCGACGTTCCAGCCGGGCGCCCGGCTGCTGGCCGCGGCCGCCGGCAGCGTGCCGGTGGGTTTCTACACCGTGCTGTCCGGCGACACGGGCGGCACGCTGCCCACGCTGGGAGGCAGCCTGGGCAACACCTCGATGGCCCTCGGCTCCATCATCCTGACGGTGGCGGCCCCGCCGCTGGCGCAGACCATCACCACCACGCCGCTGTTCGAGCAGGAGGTCGCAGGTGTCGGCACCAACCTGCTGCCGGAAACCGTGCTCGACCCGGCACAGGCCCTGGCTGACGACGACATCGTGGTTGACGACGTGTCCTGCCGTCCGCGCTGACCGGCCAGGGCCCGGTCAGCGCCTGGCCGGCCAGAGCACCGAGGCGATGGACACCACCATCAGCGCGACGGCGGCCCAGTCCTGCCAGTGCAGGGTTTCACCCAGCCACCAGGCGCCGCTGAAAACGCCCAGCACCGGGATCATCATCACGCTCAGCGTGGACGCCACCGGCGGCAGGCTGCGCGCCAGGTGGAACCAGGCCGCGTGGGCGTAGCCGAAGATGAGCACCGCGTTGAAGAGGACCGCCCAGGCCGTGGGGGCCGGCATGGCGCGCCAGTCCGCGTCTTCGAACAGCAGGGCCAGCGCGGTCATCACCAGCGCCGTCATCACCGTCATCCAGAAGGAGATCGTCAGCGTCGCCACGGGTAGCCGGGTGCGGCGCAGGTTCTGCGTGCCCAGAGCCCAGGTGGCGGCCGCCACCAGCGCCAGCGCCACGCCCTGGGGGTTGCCGCTGAGGCGGGTGAACTCGTGCCACAGCAGCAGCAGCACGCCGAGGGCGGCGGCGGCCACGCCCAGCCAGCCACGCCGGGGCATCACGTTCTGGAACAGCCAGGCGCCCAGCAGCGCCGAGAAGATGGGCATGGTGTAGCCCAGGATGGCCGCGCGCCCGCTGCTCAGGCTCTGCAGCGCCAGGATGATGCAGGCGTGCCAGATGAACATGTTGGTGGCGGCCAGCCACACCAGCTCGCGCCAGTGCGCCCCGCCGTGGCCGCGCGGCACCCGGAACGGCACCTTCATGATCCACAGCGCCAGCCCCAGCACGGGGATGCCCAGCCACAGCGACAGGGCCCGGAAACTCAGGGGCGGAAAACCGGCCACGCCGGCCTTCATGATGGGCCAGTTGATGCCCCAGACCACGGTCAGGGCGACGAGCATCATCAGTTGGGCGGGCGTGAGGCGTTGCATGGTGGCGGGCGGGCAAAGTGCGAACAGTAACAAAATTCGGGGCCGGGCCGAGGAGGCCGGAAAGGCCCTTCCCTACAATCCCGGCATGAACTTCACCGACATGCTGCGCGACGCCGGGCGGCGCAACCAGTCCATGCTGTGCGTGGGCCTGGACCCCGAGCCCACCCGTTTCCCTCACCGCTGGAAGGGGGATGCGCGCCACATCGCCGATTTCTGTGCCGCCATCGTGGACGCCACGGCCGACCTGGTGGTGGCCTTCAAGCCGCAGATCGCGTATTTCGCCGCCCATCGCGCCGAGGATCAGCTCGAGCGCCTGATGGCCCACATCCGCGTGGCCGCGCCGCACGTGCCCATCATCCTGGACGCCAAGCGTGGTGACATCGGCAGCACGGCCGAGCAGTACGCGCGCGAGGCCTTCGAGCGCTACGGCGCCGACGCGGTGACGCTGTCGCCCTTCATGGGCTTCGACTCGGTGCAGCCCTACCTGCAGTACCCGGGCAAGGGCGCCTTCCTGCTGTGCCGCACCTCCAACCCGGGCGGCGACGACCTGCAGAACCAGCGGCTGGCCAGCGTGGAGGGGCAGCCGCTGCTCTATGAGCACGTGGCACGTCTGGCCCAGGGGCCCTGGAACCTCAATGGCGAGCTGGGCCTGGTGGTGGGGGCGACCTACCCCGAGGAGATCGCCCGCGTGCGCGAGATCGCACCCACGCTGCCGCTGCTGATCCCCGGCGTGGGCGCGCAGGGCGGCGACGCCGTGGCCACCGTGCGCGCGGGCTGGCGCGAGAACGGCCTCATCATCGTCAACTCGGGCCGGGCCATCCTCTACGCCTCGTCGGGCGAGGACTTCGCCGACGTGGCGCGCCGCGAAGCGATGAAAACCCGGGACCTGCTGGAAGCCGCGAAACCCTGACGGCGCGCGCGACCGGCCGCCGGGCCGTCCCAAGGCCGGTCAGCCCCCTCGGGGGGCAGCGACCCGCACGGAGTGGGGGAGCGTGGGGGCCTGGTTCACTTGATGCAGACGGATCTGACCTGCTTGAGGTCGGTGAGTCCCATCAGGACTTTTTCCATCCCGTCCATCTTGAGCGTATGCATGCCTGAGGCCAGCGCGGCCGTGAGGATTTCGGCCACGCGCGCGCGCTCCTGCACCAGCCGCTTGACGGTGTCGTCGGCGATCAGCAGCTCGTGCAGGCCCACGCGGCCCTTGTAGCCGCTGCCGTTGCACTTGTCGCAGCCCACCGCGCGGTGGAAATGCAGGCGGCCATCCTTGCCGCCGTACTGTCCGGTCCAGCGTTTCACCAGTGCCTGCGCGGCCGCGCCCGCGTCGGACTGCCATTCGGCCGTGTGCCGCAGGTCCAGCGAAAACTCGTCCACGAAGGCCTTGAGTTCGGCCGCGTCGGGCTCGTAGGCCTCGCGGCAGCCGCACAGCCGCTTGGCCAGCCGCTGCGCCAGGATGCCCAGCAGCGCGTCGGCGAAGTTGAACGGGTCCATGCCCATGTCCAGCAGGCGCACGATGGACTCGGGTGCCGAGTTGGTGTGCAGCGTGGAGAACACCAAGTGGCCGGTCAGCGAGGCCTCGATGCCCATGGACACGGTTTCCTTGTCGCGCGACTCGCCGACCATGATGATGTCCGGGTCGGCACGCAGGAAGGCTCGCATCACCAGCGCGAAGTCGATGCCGGCCTTCTTGTTGATCTGCACCTGGCGCAGGCCCTTCTGCGTGATCTCCACCGGGT
>CAMLQP010000027.1 GCA_946482115.1 uncultured Comamonadaceae bacterium | reverse complement strand
GGCGCCGGGCCTTGTCGAGGTTGCCGTTGTCCGGCCAGCTGTTCAGCGGCGCGAAGCGCTGGTTGCCGGTGTTGGCGCCGCCCCGGCCATCAGCCGTGCGGTAGGTGCCGGCCGCGTGCCAGGCCATCCGGATGAACAGGCCGCCGTAGTGCCCCCAGTCGGCCGGCCACCAGTCCTGCGAGTCCGTCATCAGCGCGACCATGTCCTTCTTCAGTGCGGCGTAGTCCAGCTTGCTGAAGGCCTCGCCATAGTCGAAATCGGGATCCATCGGGTTGGACACCGGCTGGTGCTGGTGCAGGATGGACAGGTTGAGCTGGTTGGGCCACCAGTCGGCATTGGACTGGGCGCCGGGGGTGGCGCGCACGCCACCGGCGGCGTGGAACGGGCATTTGGCTTCGATTGTCATGGTCAGTTCTCCTGTGGTTTTGGGCGGCAACGGCTCAGCTCGCCAACGCCAGGGCGGCGAGCACGGACACCAGGGAAAAGGGGTGCATCACGGGCTCCATCGGTTGGGGAACCCTAACTCTATGGAGCACCCTTCGATATGACAACTCAATTGTCAATATCTATCTAATAGTCAACGGCTATAGATTCAGGTCATCAGCGACACGGCGCCGGAAAAGGTCAGGAAGGCCGCCGCGGTGGACACCAGGATGATGCGGGCGATGCGCCCGTTGTCGGCACCGAATCGCTCGGCCAGCAGCGACACGTTGCTGGCACTGGGCAGGGCCGCCACCAGCACCATCACCTGCAGCGCGAACGGGTCCAGCGGCACGCCCAGCTGCCGCGCCGCCAGCCCCGCCAGCAGCACCAGCAGCGGGTGCAGCAGCAGCTTCATCAGCGCCACCGGCACGTAATCGGCCAGCGGCATGGGGTGGTTGGCCTGGATCTGCGAACGCGCCAGCACCGCGCCAATGGTGAACAGCGCCACCGGCGAGGCCGCGTCGGCCAGCAGCCAGAGGGTCTTTTCCACCGGCTCGGGGAAACGGAACTCCAGCGCCGAGGCCACGCCGCCGAGCACGATGGCCCAGGGCATGGGATTGGCCACCACGCCCTTGAGCGCGTTCTTCGCCGCCTGCAGCGCGCCGCCCGGCGTGTCCAGCCGCGAGAGTGCCACGCACAGCGAGCTGGTCACCACCATGTCCACCGCGATCAGCACGATCACCGTGCCCACCGCATGCGGCCCCAGCAGCGCGGCCAGCAGCGGCACGCCCATGAAGCCGGTGTTGGGGAAGGCGGCCACCAGAGCGCCCAGCGAGGCGTCGTTCCAGCGGATGCGGCCACCGAGCGTCATGGCGATGGAGAACCCCACCATCACCAGCGCGCACAAGAGGTAGACACCGGCCACCGCCGCGTCCAGCAGCTGCGCGATGGGCGTGGTGGAGCCGAAGCGGAACAGCATGCACGGCAGCGCGAAGAACAGCACGAAGCCGTTGAGCCCCGGGATCGCCTCCAGCGGGATCATGCGGCGGCGGGCGGCCAGATAGCCCCCCAGCACGAGCGCGAAGAACGGGAAGGTGACGAGCAGGATGTTCAGCACAGCGGTGCATTGTGGCAGGACGCGGCAACCACCCCCGGTATCATTGGCCGCTTTGCCCGTCTGCTCCGCCTCCCATGTCCGCCGGTCTCAACCTCGCCCAGCTCGATGCCGTCAACCACCTGAGCGGACCCTGCCTGGTGCTGGCCGGCGCCGGCTCGGGCAAGACGCGGGTGATCACCCACAAGATCGCGCGGCTGATACAGGCCGGGCTGGAGGCCAAGCGCGTGGCGGCCATCACCTTCACCAACAAGGCCGCCGCCGAGATGCGCGAGCGCGCCAAGGCGCTGGTGGGCAAACCGTCCAGGGACGTGCTGATCTGCACCTTCCACGCCCTGGGCGTTCGGCTGCTGCGCCAGGACGGCGCGGTGCTGGGCCTCAAGCCCCAGTTCTCCATCCTGGACACCGACGACATCACCAGCATCCTCAAGGACTGCGGCGCCACCACCGACTCGGCCACCGCGCGCCAGTGGCAGTGGACCATCAGCGCATGGAAAGGCGCTGGCCTGAACGCCGAGCAGGCGCTGGCGCAGGCCAAGGGCGAGAACGAGCGCCACACCGCCGTGCTGATGGCGCGCTACGAGGAGCGCCTGGCCGCCTACCAGAGCGTGGATTTCGACGACCTGATCACGCTGCCGCTGAAGCTGCTGCGCGACCACCCCGAGGTGCGCGAAAAGTGGCAGAAACAGATGGGCCACGTGCTGGTGGACGAGTACCAGGACACCAGCGCCACCCAGTACGAGCTGCTCAAGCTGCTGGTGGGTGAACGTGCGCGTTTCACCGCCGTGGGCGACGACGACCAGTCCATCTACGGCTGGCGCGGCGCCACGCTGGACAACCTCAAGCGCCTGCCGCAGGACTTTCCCGAGCTCAAGGTCATCAAGCTGGAGCAGAACTACCGCTCCACCAGCGCCATCCTGCGCGCGGCCAACAACGTGATCGGGCCCAACCCCAAGCTGTTTCCCAAGACGCTGTGGAGCGACCTGGGCGAGGGCGAGCCGGTGCGCGTGGTCGATGCCGACAACGAGGAGCACGAGGCCGAGCGCGCGGTGGCGCGCATCCAGAGCCTGCAGGCCAGTTCGCAGCACAAGGAGTGGCGCGACTTCGCCATCCTCTACCGCGCCAACCACCAGGCCCGCCCGTACGAGACCGCGCTGCGTCGCGCCAACATCCCCTACAAGGTCTCGGGCGGCCAGAGCTTCTTCGAGCGCGCCGAGATCAAGGACCTGTGCGCCTGGCTGCGCCTGATCGCCAACAACGACGACGACCCGGCCTTCCTGCGTGCCGTCACCACGCCCAAGCGCGGCATCGGGCACCAGACGCTGTCCCAGCTGGGCGAGTTCGCCTCGGGCTACAAGATCAGCCTGTTCGAATCGCTGTTCTCGCACTCGCTGCCATCGGCGGTGTCGGGCCGCGCCATCGCCGGGCTGCACGAGTTCGGCCGCCTGGTCAACGACCTGGAGCACCGCGCCCGCCACACCGTGGGCGCCGAGGCTGCCCGCACCTTCCTGTCCGGCTGGCTCAAGGACCTGGGTTACGAAAAGCACCTGTACGACAGCGAGGACAGCGAGAAGCTGGCCGCCGCGCGCTGGGGCAACGTGGTCGATTTCTGCGACTGGATGGCGCAGCGCTGCGGCGGCGTGCTGGAGGACGGCGAGGTGGTGGAGAGCGAGCGCAAGAGCCTGATGGAGGTGGTGCAGACCATCGCGCTGATCTCCACCCTGAGCGAGCGCGAGCAGGACCAGAACGTGGTCACGCTGTCCACGCTGCACGCCTCCAAGGGGCTGGAATGGCCCCACGTGGTGCTGGCTGGCGTGAACGAGGGCCTGTTGCCATTCAAGCTCGACGACGATGCCGGCGACGCCGACAGCCTGGCGCTGCGCCTGCAGGAGGAGCGGCGGCTGATGTACGTGGGCATCACCCGCGCGCAGCGCACGCTGGCGGTGAGCTGGCTCAAGCGCCGCAAGAAGGGCCGCGAGACCGTGCCCGGCACGCCCAGCCGCTTCATCGCCGAGATGGCGCTGGACCAGGCCACCACCAGGGAAGACCCGCGCGAGAAACTGCGCGCGCTGCGCGCCGAGTTCGCCCAGCGCGCGGCGGCGCAGTCAGCACAGGACAAGGGCACTGCCGTATGATGCCGGCCACCGCCTGCCGCGCCATGCCACCCCACCTGTCACGCCGCCACGCCACCTGGCTGCTCACCGCCGGGCTTGCCACCTGGGCGGCCGGGCCGGCACGCGCCCTGGAGCCCCCCGCCAAGGCGGTGGTGCTGACGATCGGCGGCGCCATCGGCGAGCGCAACCGGGGCGCGGTGGCCGCTTTCGACCTGGACATGCTGCGTGCCCTGCCCCAGGTCAGCTTCACCACCCTCACCCCCTGGGACAACCGGCCGCTCAAGTTCACCGGGCCCCTGCTGCGCGACGTGCTCGCGCAGGTCAGGGCCAGCGGCCAGGTGCTCAAGGCCCACGCGATCAACGACTACCGCATCGAGATCCCCGTGAGCGACGCCCAGCGCTACGACGTGGTGCTGGCGCACAGCATCGACGACCGCCCCCTGACCGTGCGCACCAAGGGGCCGCTGTTCGTGGTCTACCCCTTCCAGCGCCACCCCGAGCTGCAGAACAACACCTACTACGAGCGCTCCATCTGGCAGCTCAGGCACCTCGAGGTGGAATAGCCGGCCATGAACCGACTGCGCGGGCATTGGCGCTTCCTGGCCTGGCTGTCGGCCACCACCCTGGTCCTGATCGTCGGGCTGGTGCTGCTGCTCAACGTGCTGCTGCGGCAGGTGCGGGCGGTCGAGGACGCGGCGCGGCTGCAGACCGATTCCATCACCGCGCTGGCCTTCCACTTCGAACGTGAATTCCTGCGGTTCCGCAGCGAGCTGCGCATGGCCGCCCAGAACCCCGCCTACGACGGCTGGGACGACCTGGCCCTGCGGCACGACATCTTTCTGAGCCGCGCGCAGCTGCTGCGCGACAACCCCAGCATGGCCAAGCTGCACGGGCGCGCCGAGTATGAGAAGCTGCTGCCCCGCATCGAGTCCCTGGTGGCGCGCAGCGAACCCCTGGTCAACCTGCCCCGGCCCGACGTCCGCGAACTGCAGGGCCTGCACGACGAGATGGTGGCGCTCGGGCCGGACGTGCTGGCGCTGTCGACCGCAGCCAACTCGGTCATCACGCAGATGCTGGACAGCCAGCTGCAGACCGTACGCACCCAGAGCCAGCTCAACGCCACGCTGATCGCCGCCATGATCGTGGTCACGCTGCTGGCCGCCATCGCCCTGTGGCTGCGGCACCAGCGCCAGACCGTCGAGCAGCTGGCGCTCAACCGCCTGAACCGCAACCTGCGCGACGCGCAGCTCAAGGCCGAGCTGGCCAGCGAGAGCAAGAGCCGCTTCCTGGCCAACATGAGCCATGAGCTGCGCACGCCATTCAATGGGCTGCTGGGCATGCTGGACCTGCTGGAAGCCAGCCCGCTGAGCACCCAGCAGCGCGAACAGGTGGGCTCGGCCCGGGAATCGGCCCAGTACCTGCTCACACTGCTCAACGACATCCTGGACCTGTCGGCCATCGAGGCGGGCAAGGTCGCGCTGCAGCCGGAGCCGGTCAACCTGCCCCGGCTGCTGCAGGAGGTGCAGACGCTGATGCGCAGCCTGGCGCAAGGCAAGGGCCTGTCGCTGCAGAGCGCGTTCGGTGCCGGCCTGCCAGAGTGGATCGGTGCCGACCCGACCCGGCTGCGCCAGATCCTCTACAACCTGCTGGGCAACGCGATCAAGTTCACCCGCCAGGGCCACGTGCTGCTGGCCGTGACGGCCGAGCCCGTGCGCAGCACCGAGGGCGAGCCCGCGCGCCAGCGGGTGGCCTTCAGCATCAGCGACACCGGCATCGGCATCTCGCCCGAGGAGCAGGCCCGGCTGTTCGAGCGCTTCTACCAGGTCGACAGCGGCGCCACGCGCGCGTTCGGCGGACGCGGCCTGGGGCTGGACATCTCGCGCACGCTGGCGCGGCTCATGGGCGGCGACATCGCCGTCAGCAGCACCCTGGGCGGCGGCTCCACCTTCACCCTCAGCCTCGACCTGCCGCTGTGCGAGGCGCCGGAACCAGCGGCACCGGCCGCCGGCCTGGCCGCCGACGGCAACCGGCCCCTGCGGGTGCTGGTGGCCGAGGACCACCCGGTCAACCGCAAGCTGGTCGGCGCCCTGCTGGAGAAGATGGGGCATCAGGTGCTGTTCGCCGAGAACGGCCGGGAGGCGCTGGCGCTGGCGACCAGCGAGGCCCCGGACCTGGTGCTGATGGACGTGCAGATGCCCGAGATGGACGGCCTGACCAGCACCCGGCGCATCCGAGCCCTGACCGGCCCCGCCGCCCGGGTGCCGGTGATCGCGCTGACCGCCGACGTGATGAACGAGGCCCGCGACAAGGCCCTGGACGCCGGCGCCGACGACTTCCTGGCCAAGCCGGTGCAGCCCGAGCGGCTGCGCCAGGCCATCGCGCGCTGGGGCTACCAGCCCAGCGCGATGCGCAGCGGCAGGTAGACCGCCATGCCGCAGACGATGGTGCCCAGCACCCCGCCGCGCCAGAAGAACCAGGCCACGCCGGCGGCCGCGCCGAACAGGCGCGCGTCCTGCCAGGTCGGGATCAGCGCGCCCTGACTCATCAGCACCTCGGGCGCCACCACCGCCGCCAGCGCCGCGATCGGCGCGTACTGCAGCCCACGCTGGGCCCAGGCGGGCAGGGACCACGGGCGGTCCGAGATGAAGAAGAGGCAGCGCGTGAGCACGGTGACGCCGCCCAGCGCCACGATGGTCAGCACGGTCCAGAGGTCGGTCTCAAGCATGGCCGGGCTCCGGCGGGGTTTTCGAGGCGGCCTCCAGCACCAGGCACAGGGCCACGGCCGCCGCGATGGCCACCACGATGTTGAGCCGCAGCGGCAGCGCGAACGCCGCGATGGCCGCCGCCCCGGCCACGCCGGCCGAAACCACGCGCAGCCGGCTGGTGGCCAGCGAGCAGCCCACGCCGATCAGCGCCAGGATGCCCGCGAAGCCCAGACCCCACTCGGTCGGGATGGCGTTCGCCAGCGCGATGCCCGCCATGCTGGTGGTCATCCAGGCCACGTAGTTGATGGCGCAGTTGCCCGCCAGGTAGGCCTGCTGCGCGAGGAGTTCCTTGTCGGTGGTGCCGGCCCGGGGGTAGCGGCGGGCGAAGTACACGTAGCTCAGGTCGCCGGTCACGTAGCCGGTGAGCAGGCGCGGCAGGCGCGGCAGATGCATCATGTACGGACGCAGATGGGCCGAGAAGACGACGAAGCGCAGGTTGACGCAGAACGCGGTCGCCAGGATCACCCACAGCGGCGCGCCGGCCGCCAGCAGCGGCATGGCCGAGAGCTGGGCGCTGCCGGCGAAGACGATCCAGGTCATCAGCGTCGCCTCGATCACGCTCATGCCGGACTTGACCATGGCCACGCCGGTCATCAGGCCCCAGGCCGCGATGCCGGTGGCGACCGACGCCTGGTCGCGCACGCCGGCCATGAATTCGGGGTGCTGCCGGTGGCGCCGGCTCAGGAACATGCGACCCCCAGTCGCTGACCGGCCTGCAGCGGGGCACCGTGCAGGAAATCGGCCACCGGCAGGCGCTTGCCGCCGGCGCGCTGCAGCTCGGTCAGGCGCAGCACGCCTTCGCCGCAGGCGACATCCACGCCCGCGCCGTCCTCCACCGCCAGCACGGTGCCCGGCGCACCACCGGCTCCGGGCAGGGCCTGCGCGGACCAGACCTTGAGCGTGGCACCGTCGGCCAGGCGCGTGAACGCGCCCGGGAACGGATCGAAGGCGCGCACGCGGCGCGCCAGCAGCGCGGCCGGCAGGGTCCAGTCGATCTCGGCCTCGGCCTTGTCGATCTTGCGGGCGTAGGTGACGCCCTCGACCGGCTGCGGCGTGCGGTGCAGGCCACCGCAGGCCAGCAGTTCCAGGGCCTCGACCATCAGGCGCGCGCCCAGCGCCGCGAGCCGGTCGTGCAGGCGCGCGGTGGTGTCGTCAGGAGCGATGGCCAGCGGTTCGCGCAGCAGCATGTCGCCCGTGTCCAGGCCGGCGTCCATCTGCATGATGGTGACGCCGGTCTCGGCGTCGCCGGCCTCGATGGCGCGGTGTATGGGCGCTGCGCCGCGCCAGCGCGGCAGCAGCGAGGCGTGGATGTTGAAACAGCCGTGCCGGGGCAGATCGAGCACCCACTGGGGGAGGATGAGCCCGTAGGCCGCCACGACCAGAGCGTCGGGCTTGAGGTCTTCCAGCAGCCATTTCGCCGCCGCAGCGTCCTGCGGGTGCTTGCCGTCCAGCCGCAGGCTGAGCGGCTGTGCGACCTGCAGGCCATGGTCCAGCGCCAGCAGCTTGACCGGCGACGGCTGCAGCTTGAGGCCGCGACCGGCTGGCCGGTCCGGCTGGGTCAGCACCAGCGGCACATCGAAGCCCGCCTGCAGCAGCCGCTGCAGCGCCACCGCCGCAAACTCGGGGGTACCGGCGAAGACCAGCCTCACGGCAGGAGACGCGGCTCGGCCTCGCGCAGCTCGTCGGTGGTCTCGACGCGGCGCACGGTCCCGGCCTGATCGAGATAGACGTGCAGGCGGCGGGGGCTGCCCACGCCCTCGTTGTAATAGCGCCAGGTCCAGACCTCGCCGTCGAAGCGGGCGGTGCGCTCCACCAGCGCCGGCCGGCCCAGGTGCTGCAGCAGTTGCCCACGGTTCCAGCGGTCCACCGCGATCTCGGTGCGGAAGCGGTTTTCATCGAGCACCTGGGTCACGCTGCGCACGCGGCCCTGGGCGTCCAGGTCGACGTTGTAGACCCACTGGCCCGCCGGCTGGCCGGAATACTGCAGCCGGGTGCCGTCGGCCAACGCGTGCTGCGCCGTCGGCGCGCCCAGGCGCTGCTCCACCTCGGCCCGGCTGCTGCCCACGGGCAGGCGCTCGGGCATGGCCGCACACCCCGCCAGCAGGACCAGGCCCCACGCGGCCACCAGGCGCACGGGTTTCGGCAGGCCGCTCACGCCCGGACCTCCCGCTGGGCCTTCTGCAGCTTGGTCTTGATGCGGTTGCGCTTGAGCGGGGACAGGTATTCGACGAACACCTTGCCCATCAGATGGTCCATTTCGTGCTGCATGCAGACCGCCAGCAGGCCCTCGGCCTCGATCACGCGCGACTGCCCCTGGGCATCGAGCGCGCGCACCCGCACCGCGGACGAACGCTCCACGCCGTCGTAGATGCCGGGCACCGACAGGCAGCCCTCCTCGCCCTTCTGCATCTCCTCGCTGGCCCACTCGAGCACCGGGTTGATCAGCACCAGCGGCTGGTCGCGCGTCTCGCTCACGTCGATCACGATCACGCGCTCGTGCACGTCCACCTGGGTGGCTGCCAGGCCGATGCCGTTGGCCTCGTACATGGTCGCCAGCATGCGGTCGACCAGCGTGCGGATGCGCTCGTCCACGGCTTCCACCGGCCGGGCCACGGTGTGCAGGCGGGGATCGGGATAACGGAGAATGTTCAGGGGCTGGACGGCACTCATGGGGACTCGCGGGAATTTGTCGCTATTTTCGCCACTTTTCCCCGGGCCTGTTGGCTGCGCCCTGAATAAACATTGCCTATTTCAAGGGCTTGGGCGCAAAATCAAAAGCGAATCCTCAAGACCAACGGCGCCGTGGCGGATCCCTGCTGCCCGGCCCGCACCCCGGGGCCCTCTATGCCTGCACCACAAATCCTGTCCCTCGCTTCCGCCAGCGTGCTGCTCGCAGCCCTGTCGTCGGGCGCGGCGCTCGCCCAGACCTTCCCCAACCTGCCGATCTCGTCCCAGCAGCGCTCCACCGCCCAGCAGGTGGCGCAAGCCGGCGTGCCGCTCAGCGAACTGGCCCCCAACGCACCCGACAGCTACACCATCAAGCGCGGCGACACGCTCTGGGGCATCTCCGGCCTGTTCCTGCGCAGCCCCTGGCGCTGGCCCGAGCTGTGGGGCATGAACCTGCAGGCCATCCGCAACCCGCACCTGATCTACCCCGGGCAGCGCCTGGTGCTCGACACCTCCAGTGGCCGTGCCGTGCTGCGCGTCGCCGACGGCGAGCTGCCCACCGTCAAGGTGACGCCGCGCACCCGCTTCGAAAGCCTCAACGACAACGCCGTTCCCACCCTGGATCCCCGCCTGATCGAGCCTTTCCTCACCGAAGGCACGATCGTCGACGAGGCCACCTTCCAGCGCTCGCCGCGTCTGGTGGCCACCCCCGAGAACCGCGTGCTGCTGAGCCGTGGCGACCGCGCCTATGCGCGCGGCCAGTACAGCGACGGCGGCAGCGGCGAGGCCCTGGTCACCGATGGCGGCAAGCCGCGCGAGTACCGCGTGTTCCGCAATGCCGTGCCCCTGCGCGACCCCTCCACGGGTGAAGTTCTGGGTTACGAGGCGCAGTTCCTGGGCCGCGCCTCGCTGGTGCGCAGCGAGAGCCGCGTCGAGACCCCGGGCAAGGACGGCAAGACGGTGACCGAGGTGGTGCCGGCCACGGTGGACATCACCCTGTCCAAGGAAGAGATGCGCGTGGGCGACCGGCTGATAGCCGAGCCGCCGCCCATGTTCCCGACCTACACGCCCTCCGCCCCGCCGCGCCCCGTCGCCGGGCAGATCGTGTCGGTGTACGGCAACGCCGTCACCTACGCCGCGCAGAACCAGGTGGTCGCGCTCAACCGCGGCACGCGCGACGGCCTGGCCGAGGGCCACGTGCTGGCCATCCTCACCAACGGCGCCCGGACGCTGGACCGCACCGATGCGGCCCGCCCCCAGATGCGGCTGCCGGGTGAGCGCAACGGCCTGATGATGGTGTTCCGCACCTTCGACCGCGTGTCCTACGCGCTGGTGGTCGAAATCGCCGATGGCGTGAAGGTCGGCGACCGGTTCATCAATCCCTGACCGTCACCGGGCTTCAAGCGCCGCCAGAGCGCATGCAACGGGAGGAACTGGGCGCCTGGCTGCGCCTGCTGCTCACGCCCGGACTCGGTCCGGCGGGCCTGCGCCGGCTGCTCGCGGCCTTTGGCACGCCCGAGGCGGTGTTCGGCCAGTCGGCTGCGGCGCTCGCTACCGTGGCCGGCCCCGCGCGGGCACAGTCGCTGCTGGCACAGCCAGCCGACTGGGCGGCGCAATGCGACACGACGTGGCGGTGGCTGCAGCAGCCCGGCCACCACCTGCTGCCCTGGGGCGATGCCGCCTACCCGCCCGAACTCCTGCAGACCGACGACCCGCCGCCGCTGCTGTACCTGTGTGGTGACCTGTCGGCGCTGGCGCACCCGTTCAAGCTGGCTGTCGTCGGCAGCCGCAACCCCACGCCCCAGGGCCTGGAGAACGCCCAGCGGTTCTCCCGCTCGCTGGCCGAGGCCGGCGCCTGCATCGTCTCGGGTCTGGCGCTGGGCGTGGACGCCGCCGCCCACGAGGGCGCGCTGGCCGCCGGCGCCCCGACCCTGGCCGTGGTCGGAACGGGACTGGACCGCGTCTACCCGGGCCGTCACCTCGACCTGGCGCGCCGGATCGAGCGCCAGGGCGCGCTGATCAGCGAACTGCCGCTGGGCAGCCCGCCGCTGGCCCCCCATTTTCCCCGCCGCAACCGGCTGATTGCCGCGCTGGGCCAGGGCACGCTGGTGGTGGAGGCCACGGTGCAGTCGGGCTCGCTGATCACCGCGCGGCTGGCGGCCGACCTGGGGCGCGAGGTGTGCGCCATCCCCGGCTCCATCCACGCGCCCCAGTCGCGCGGCTGCCACGCCCTCATCCGCCAGGGGGCCAAGCTGGTGGAGTCGGCCCAGGACGTGCTGGAGGAGCTCCGCCCCGCCACCCGGGTGTCCGCCGCCGCGCCCCAGGTCACACCGGCCGAGCCGGACACCTCCATCTCGCCGCTGCTGGAGGCCCTGGGGTTCGACCCGCTGGGCCTGGATGCGTTGCAGGCCCGCACCGGCCTGCCGATCGACATGCTGCAGGCCCGGCTGCTGGAGCTTGAACTCGAAGGCCGGGTGGGCCGGCTGCCCGGCGGGCTGTTCCAGCGCATCGCCCGCGCTTAATGAATATTTAGGATTTCGTTAAGCAATATTTAGCAGCGCGTCCATGGGCGCTTTCCTAGACTTTCCAGCCATGGTGGGCCACACACGGTGTGTGGCCGCCAGCCCCCGAAAGACAACGGAAAGCACAGACCCATGAACATCGACACCCAGGAACTGCGCCAGGTGGCGCAAGCCGAAACGACCGCCGCCCAGCCCCCCCGGCTGGACCTCTACAGCAGCATCCACAAGGCCATGCGCGCCGTGATGACCGACACCCTGCTCGCGGTCGGGCGGGTGGACACCGGGGACGAGGCCGACCTGGCGGAAATGGCCGGGCGCCTGGAAGGCCTGCTGACGCTGTGCAGCCAGCACCTGCTGCACGAGAACACCTTTGTCCACCCGGCGCTGGAGGCGCGCGCCTCGGGCGCCAGCCTGACCATCGCCACCGAGCATGTGGAGCACGTGCGCCACATCGCCGCGCTGCGCGCCGACCTGCAGGCGCTGCTGCTGGCCCCGGCCGGCGCGCGAGAGCCGCTGGCGCTGGCGCTTTACCGCGAACTGGCGCTGTTCGTGGCCGAGAACTTCCACCACATGCAGCAGGAGGAAACCGCCCACAACGCCGCGCTGTGGGCCCACTACAGCGACGGCGAACTGGCGCAGGTGCACCAGGCCCTGGTGTCCTCCATCCCGCCCGAGGAGATGATGGAGATCCTGCGCTGGATGGTGCCGGCCATGAGTCCGGCCGAACGGGCCGGCATGCTCGGCGAGATGCAGGCCCAGGCGCCGGCGCCCGCCTTCGAGGCTGCGCTGGCGGTGGTGCGCCCGCACCTGACGCAGCGCGAGTGGGCCAAGCTGTGCCGCAGCCTGAACCGGCCCGACGCTCAGGCCTGACCGTCGACGCGGACCAGCTCCACCGGGCGGGCGAGCTGCAGCCGGAACCGGCCGCGCCCGGTCTTCTCGAGCCGCAGGTCCGGGCCGTGCTCCTGCAAGCGCCGCTGCAGCAGCAGCAGGCGCGCCTCCAGGTTGTCGCTCACGTCCGGCAGCCCCAGGCCGGGGTCCAGCCGCAGCTCGCGGTTGCTGAACTCGGTGCGGCCATGGGACAGGTGGTCGCGCAGGAGCTTGCACAGGATGGCGCCCGCCACCCCCTTGATGAGGTAGGCGTCGTTGAGGAACACGCTGTCGTTGGCCGAGAAATGCCGCACCTTGAGCGCCGGCCCCCGGGCCGCCGCGGACCGGACCGCTGCGGTGGGCGCAGGCGGCGTGTCGCCGCACTCGGTGCTGGCCTGCATCAGGTCGATGGAAGCCGCCAGCTGGTTGGCCAGCGCCACCAGGATGTCTTCGTCCTCGAAACCGAAACGCAGGTCCAGCGGGCTTTCGACGAACAGGACACCCAGCAGCCGGCCGCCCGACACCATGGGCACGGCCAGCTGGCTGTGTGGCTGCGCGAGACCCGGGTAGGGAATTTCGGTCGCCGGCAGGCCCGCGCCCGCCATGCTGTCGCGCACGGCACGGCCATAGAGATAGGCGCTGGTCATGTGCACGATGCGCACCGCGGTGCGCTCGCGCGCCGCCACACCGATCACGCCATCGCCGAGTTCGATCTCGGAGCCGACGCCCGAGGTGGGGTAGCCGGTGCTGGCCACGGTGTAGAGACGCCGCGTTGTTTCATCGAGCATCAGCACCATGGCATGTGGCATGTCCAGCGGCCCGCGCAGCAGCGCCATGGTGGCGTCCAGCAGCTCGGCCAGCGAACCGCAGGCCGCGAGCCGCTCGCTGGCGCTGCGCAGCCCACCCAGCAGGCCGCAGCGCGGCTCGGGCGCAGGCAGGGGCTCGCCGGGCACGCGCTCGATCTCCAGCACCTCGTAGATGTCCGAACCCAGCAGGCGGAACACGTCTTCCAGTCCGGTGTAGGAGGCGATGCCCGCGAGCTGGGCCTTCATGCGCTCGAACACCGGCCCGCCGGACTCGGTGCGCAGGTAGCGCACATGCAGGCGGTAGAACTGCGCCGTCAGCGGGTTCATCACCAGCACCGTGGCCCGGGGGTTGGACAGGATGTTCTGGCGCGTCTTGTTGAAAAACTGGAACGACAGCGCGACATGGCGCTCGTCCACATAGAACACCTGCGAGAGGTAGGCCACGTTTGGCGTGCCGTCGATGGCGCTGGTGGCCATGATGGCGGGAATGGCGCCCTCCAGGCAGGGGCGCAGGTCGGGCAGGCGCGACGGCGTGTCGGTCATGCGGCACGCGAGGGCAGCGGCGCGCCGGCGCGCGGGCCGGGCGTCTGGTCGAAGGCCTGCTCCGGCACCAGCCGCAGCGCCACGAGATCGTCGCGCCGGCAGGCCAGCATGGCCCTGGTGAAGCGTGGCTCGAACCCCACGTCGGCGATCTCGCGCTCCATGGACAGCAGGTAGCGCTCGATGTCGGCGTCGGCGGCCGCATCGCAGGCCTCGATCCGGATCTGCGTGGACTTGACCTGCACCGTGAGATGGCTGGTGGGGGCGCTGAACACGGCGGCCACGCGGCGGGTGTCGGCAATGTCCTGGAGCAACTGGCGGGATTGGCTGCGCGACAGGTAGATGGTGATGTCGCCGCCGTCCTCGCTGACACGGCTGCCCACCCCCCGCATCACGCTGGGCGTGCCGTCGCGGCCGCAAGACGCGACGATGACCGACACGCCGCGCCGCATGATCTCAAGCAGCGCCGGGCTGATCTGGGGAGGTTGTGTGACCGGCTGCACGGCCAGGGATCATAGTCCCGCCGCGCCGTTCAGGCCAGCAGGCGCTCGGGATTGGCGTCGAGCTTGCTGAGCGCGTCGCGCGTCGCGCGCACGGTGAGCGCTTCGGCTTCGCGGGCCTTGAGCAGGCCGGCATCGAGGTATTGCGCGACCCGGCCCTGCTGCAGCAGGAAGCAGCCCCGGTCGGAGGCCACGAACAGGTAGAGCTGGCCGCGCTGGCTCTTCCAGGCCAGCTGCACCACGTGGGTGCGCGCGTTGTGATCGAGCTCGAACCAGGCCCCGAGCGGCAATTCGGCCACCCAGGCCCGCAGGGCCGGGCTGGGATCGACCGCGGTGTCGGGAACGACCGTGATGCGCGAGGCATCCACGCCGGTGATCCACTCGATGCTCTCCTGATCGAGTTCCAGCCGTTCCGGCGCCCCCTCCGAGACGAAATCCTCCACCCGGGCCAGGTGGCCGGTGATGCTGTCCAGCCACCCCTGGGCGCGCGGGTTGCTGCGGGAGGTGAAAGCCTCGGCCAGGGCGCTGCTCAGGCTCTCGATGTGCGCCTCCTGCGCCTCGGCGCCGAGGCCGATCAGCGCCATGCCGCCCCGCAGCTGCGCGAGCGTGGCGGGCAGCCGCGCGATGACCTGGGCCCGCTCCTCGCGGGAGGGTTTGGCGTCGGCCATCCACAGCACGTCAGCGGCAGCCTGGCGCAAAGCGACGGCATCCGGGTGCTGGGGACCGTAGCGCACGGTGGCCACCGCCATCACGTCAACCCAGACCTTGAACAGGAAATCGCGCACCGGCATGCGCACCGGCGTGCCGCCGAGCAGGCGGCGCAACTCGATGGTGAATTTCACCGCCAGCGTCTCCTTCTGCTCGACCTGCTGCGCCAGCGAAGCCACGCGCCCGACCTCCCCCGCCTCGATCAGGTGGTCGCGCAGGAACTGCTGGAACTCCCCCAGCACCAGCTCGAACACGCGCCGCCCGGTTTCGGGGTACTGCTCGATGACCTGGACCACGCGCTTGATCTCGGCCTCCAGCGGCGCCATGGACACCCCGGGATCGAAACCCAGCACGCACGAGCCCATGCGGTCGATCAGCTGGCGCGCCGGGTGGTCCAGGGATCCGAGGAAATCCTGGTCGGCCATGGCCACGCGAAGCACCGGCATCTGCAGGCGGGCGAACCACAGGCGGACGCTGGAAGGTATGCGCTCCTCGGCCAGGATGCTGTCGAATATCAGCGCGACCACCTCGATGATGGCCTTGTCCCGGTCGTTGTCGGCCGTGGCTTTCAGGGCGCGCGTCTGCTCCCGCAGTGCGGCCACGCCCTGGCTCAGGTCCTGCCACTGGGGGCCCGGGTTCACCGCGCCGAAAAGCACGCGGGTGGAGTCGTAGCCGGACCCGATGACCGGGGGCAGGCCGTTGCCCGGCGGGCCGCCACCCGGATGCCCGCCGGCCACGTGCCGCCCGGCAGCGGAACCTCCGCCCCCGGGGGCGGCCGCCGACGCCGAGAACCAGTGCCCGACCGCCGGCACATGCTGGACCAGGAACTGCCGCAGTCGCGTCGCCACCTCGACGCCGCCGCCCGCCGCCGAGCCGCGAGGACCTCGGCCCGCCGCTGGCGCGGAACCTGCAGCCGCAGCGGCGCCCCTCCCTCCGGCCACTGGTGCTGCGGCCGCCGGCACGGCCTCCTCAGGCGGCTGCCGGGTCACACCGCCCGATGCGGACCGCCGCACCAGTGCGCGCAAATCGATGTGTGGAAGCACCCCCTGCTCCAGCAGGTGGGCGTTGGCCTGGTGACAGCCATCCTCGTAGGCCAGCGGCAGCAGACTTTCGAAATCCCCGCGACAGTAGGCCCACAGCTCGTGGTCCAGTCCGGCCTGCATCCAGGTCGCCACGACCAGGCCCGCCAGGGATTTGGCATGGATGCGGTCCTGTCCCGATTCAAGCGCGCCCGGCTCCAGGCTCTGCAGCCTCAGTCTCAGGTCGTTGTACTCCCACTGGGCCCGTG
The DNA here is from genome assembly GCA_946482115.1 of uncultured Comamonadaceae bacterium. The sequence continues at coordinate 2,554 of CAMLQP010000027.1, read as the reverse complement.
CCTCCATGGCCAGGGCCAGCCGCCCCGCGAGGATCTGCCGCTCGACGTGGACCTCGTCGAGCAGCGCCATGGAGTCCGTGGTGGCGTAGGAGGGATCGGTCAGCGATACGTCGCGCGCCAGCACCTGGCGCGCCTCGCCGAGCCAGGCGTTGCCTGCCCGGCTCCATTGCAGCCGCATCTCGTCGTGGCGCTGGTACTCTGCCGCCGAAGCCGCCCGTTCCAGCGGTTCGTTCAGACGGGCCTCGATGTCCCGGGCCGCCTTCTGCAGGGCCTTGAACACGCGCGAAACGACGAGTTGTCGCGCGTGCCGGGCCAGGGACGCAGAGGCGGGTATCACCATCGCGCCATCCTACTCCTGCCGGCATCCCGCAGAAGCAGCCCGTCGATCGCCATGGAGACCTGCGGCCCTATGGCGCGCATGGCTCAGACCACCGCGCCGGCGTTGGGGTCGTTGTCCCCGTCCGCCTTCTTGGGCGTGTTCTTGATCAGGTCCTCGCGCTTCACGCCCATCCACATGGCCAGCGCGCCGGCCACGAAGACCGACGAGTAGATGCCGAACACGATGCCGATGGTCAGCGCCAGCGCGAAGTAGTGCAACGTCGGGCCGCCGAAGAACAGCATGGACAGCACCATGGCCTCGGTCGAGGCGTGGGTGATGATGGTGCGGCTCATGGTGCTGGTGATGGCATGGTCGATCACCTGCGGCGTGTCCATCTTGCGAAACTTGCGGAAGGCCTCGCGGATGCGGTCGAAGATCACGACCGACTCGTTGACCGAGTAGCCCAGCACCGCGAGCACCGCCGCCAGGACCGCCAGCGAGAACTCCCACTGGAAGAAGGCGAAGAAGCCCAGGATGATGACGATGTCGTGCAGGTTGGCGATGATGCCGGCAATGCCGAACTTCCACTCGAAGCGTATGCCCAGGTAGACCGAGATGCCCACCACCACCATGGCCAGCGCCAGCAGGCCGTTGTGCACCAGCTCCTCGCCCACCTGCGGGCCCACGAACTCGGTGCGGCGCAGCGTGACGTCGGGGTTGTCGGCCTTGAGGGCTGCCAGTACCTGCTCGCTTTGCTGGGCCGAGGTCTGGCCGGCCTTGGGAGGCAGGCGGACCATCACGTCCTGCGAGGTGCCGAAGTTCTGCACCTGCACGTCATCGGCGTAACCCAGGCCGGTGACGACCGAGCGCACCTTGCCGAGGTCGGCCGCCTGCGTGTAGCTGACTTCCATGACCGTGCCGCCGGTGAATTCCACCGACAGGTGCAGGCCCCGGGTCACGAGAAAGAACACCGCCAGTGCGAAAGTGACCAGCGAGATCACGTTCAGCACGAGGGCGTGCTTCATGAAGGGGATGTCCTTCTTGATGCGGAAAAATTCCATGGCGTTTCCCCTTGTGCTTACTTCTTGACCGCCGGCGTGGCGTCGGGGCGCCAGATCTGGCCCACCGAGACGCTCTTGAGCTTCTTCTGGCGGCCGTACCAGAGGTTGACGATGCCGCGCATGAAGAACACGGCCGAGAACATGGAGGTGAGGATGCCCAGCGAATGGACCACCGCGAAGCCCCGCACCGGGCCGGAGCCGAACATCAGCAGCGCCAGCGCCGCGATCAGTGTGGTGACGTTGGAGTCGAAGATGGTGGCCCAGGCGCGCTCGAAGCCGGCATGGATGGCAGCCTGCGGCGAGGCGCCGGCGCGCAGCTCCTCGCGGATGCGCTCGTTGATCAGCACGTTGGAATCGATCGCCATGCCCAGCGCCAGCGCCAGCGCGGCGATGCCGGGCAGCGTGAGCGTGGCCTGCAGCAGCGACAGGATGGCCACCAGCAGCAGCAGGTTGACGGTGAGCGCGATGCTGGAGAACACGCCGAACAGCATGTAGTAGGCGCACATGAAGACCACGATGACCGCGAAGCCCCAGACCACGCTGTCAAAGCCGCGCTCGATGTTCTCGGCGCCCAGGCTCGGGCCTATGGTGCGCTCCTCGATGATCTCCATGGGCGCGGCCAGCGAGCCGGCGCGCAGCAGCAGCGCGGTGTCGTTGGCCTCCACCGTGGTCATGGCACCGGAAATCTGCACCCGGCCGCCGCCGATCTCGCCCCGGATCACGGGGGCGGTGACGACCTCGCCCTTGCCCTTCTCGAACAGCAGGATGGCCATGCGCTTGCCGACGTTCTCGCGGGTCACGTCGCGGAAGATGCGGGAGCCCTTGGCGTCCAGCGTCAGGTGCACGGCGGCTTCCTGGGTCTGGCTGTCAAAGCCGGCCTGGGCATCGGTCAGGTTCTCGCCGGTCAGCAGCACGTCGCGCCGGGTGATGACGGCGCGGCCCTCGCGGTCCAGGTGGCGCTCGGAGCCGAACGGCACCGGGCCGGTGCCGCGCTCGGCGGCGCGACCCTCGGTGCTCTCGTCCACCATGCGCAGTTCCAGCGTGGCGGTGCGGCCCAGGATGTCCTTGGCCTTGGCGGTGTCCTGCACGCCGGGCAGCTGCACCACGATGCGGTCCAGCCCCTGCTGCTGGATCACCGGCTCGGCCACGCCGAGCTCGTTGATCCGGTTGTGCA
>CAMLQP010000026.1 GCA_946482115.1 uncultured Comamonadaceae bacterium | reverse complement strand
GGATGTCCTCGATGAATTCCTTGACCTCGCGGCCGCGTTCGCCGATCAGGCCGACTACGATCACGTCGGCGCGGGTGTAGCGCGCCATCATGCCCAGCAGCACGCTCTTGCCCACGCCGGAGCCGGCGAACAGGCCGATGCGCTGGCCACGCCCGACGGTGAGCAGCGCGTTGATCGCGCGCACGCCGGTGTCCAGGGGCTGGCGCACCGGGGCGCGGTCCATGGAATTGATGGGCGCGCGTTCCAGCGGCTGCACGTCCACGTCCTGCAGCGGGCCCAGGTGGTCCAGCGGCTGGCCGTGCGAATCGACCACCCGGCCCAGCAGGCCACGGCCCAGCGGCAGGCGCAGCACGCCGCGGTCGGTGGCGACGGGCTTTGGGGCCTGGCCCAGGCGGGGGCGGGGGCGGTAGGGGGCCAGCGGGCGCACCCAGGCGCCGCTGTGCAGGCCCTGCACGTCGCCGGCCGGCATCAGGAAGGCGCGGTCGCCAGCGAAGCCCACCACCTCGGCCAGCACGTGGGGGCCCGTGCCGCTGTTGCCGCCGCCGTCGATCACGCATTGCGAGCCCACCGGCACGCGCACGCCTTGCGCCTCCAGCACCAGCCCCGCCAGCCGCGTGAGCGTGCCGTTGACTTCGAGCGGCGTGGGCATGCGGGCGCACTGGCGCGACAGGCTGGCCCAGTCGGTCCAGCGCTGCCGGCGTTCGGCGACGGTTTCAGTCATCGTCGCCCTCCACCGGGTCAGGTGTGTCGGCGGGCGGGTCCCAGCGCGATTTGAGGCCCAGATTGGCCACGGCGCGGGTCCAGCGCTTCTCCAGCGTGCCGTCCACGGTGCCGGTGGCGGTGGTCAGCACGCAGCCGCCGGCGGTGATGGATTCGTCCGCCACCAGCTTCACGCGGTCGCTGTCGAGCAGGCCGTCGATGTGGTTCTGCAGCAGCGCGTGATCCATGGGGTTGAGGCGCAGCGTGCGGGTGAGCCCATCTTGCAGAGTGTCGGCCAGGGCTTCGTCCACCACGGCCCGCACCGCCTGCAGCGGCTGCGAGAGCTCGCGCCGCACCACCTGGCGCGCGACGTCGCAGGCCAGCTCCAGCAGCTGTTCGCTCAGGTGGTCTTCTGACTGGGCCAGCGCCTGGTCGGCATTCTGCAGCAGCGTCGCCAGCCGCCGGGCGGCCTCCTCGGCCGTGCGGCGCAACGGGGCATCCAGGGCGTCCCGGGTTTCCTGCTCGCCCACCTGCCGGCCGTGGGCGAAGCCCTCGTTGTAGGCCTGCTGGCGCAGCGTTTCGAGGTCGACCTGGGGCAGCTCGGGCGCCGACTCGGGTTCCTCGTGCGCGGACTTGGACTTGCGAGTGCCCGAATCCATGGATTCGAAGGCCCACGCGGTGGCGGCCTGCACCTCCTCGCGCGGGATGAAGCGGTGGTAGATGCTGCCGCGCGAAGCCGGCCTGTGCGCGGTGGTTTCGTCGTCGCGGCGCGGCGCGGGCGTCAGGGGCAGGTCAGACAAAGCTGTCATCGCCGCCTCCAGCCAGCACGATCTGGCCTTCGTCGGCCAGGCGGCGCACCAGCTTCAGGATGTCCTTCTGCTGCGCTTCGACCTCGGAGAGGCGCACGGGGCCACGGGTTTCGAGGTCTTCGCGCAGGCTTTCGGCCGCGCGGCTGGACATGTTGGTGAGGATCTTCTCGCGCAGCTCGGCGCTGCTGCCCTTGAGCGCGATGACCAGGGTGTCGGAGGACACCTCCTTGAGAATCATCTGGATGGCCTTGTTGTCCAGCTTGAGCAGGTCCTCGAAGGTGAACATCTTGTCCATGATCTTCTGGGCCAGATCGGCGTCGTTCTCGCGGATGGAGTCGATCACGCTGGCCTCCAGGCTGGTGCCCATGAGGTTGATGATCTCGGCCGCCGCCTTGACGCCGCCCAGCGAGCTCTTGCGGATCTTGTCGCCGCCGGCCAGCACCTTGTAGAGCGATTCGTTCAGATCCTTGAGCGCGGTGGGCTGTATGCCCTCCAGCGTGGCGATGCGCAGCATGACCTCGTTGCGCGTGCGCTCGGTGAAGTGGCGCAGCACGCCAGCGGACTGCTCGAAGTCCAGGTGAACCAGGATGGCCGCCAGAATCTGCGGATGCTCGTTTCGCAGCAGCTCGGCCACCGATGCCGGGTCCATCCATTTCAGGCTCTCGATGCCCGAGACGTCGCCACCTTGCAGGATGCGGTCGATCAGCAGCGAGGCCTTGTCCTCGCCCAGCGCCAGCTTCAGCACGGAGCGCACGTAGTTGTCGGTGTCGGAGACCAGCAGGCTCTGCGAGGCGGCCTCGCTGGTGAACTTGAACACCACGTCGTCGACCCGGTCCTTGGAGACCACGCGCATCTTGGCGATGGTTTCGCCCAGCCGCTGCACCTCCTTGGGCGACAGGTGCTTGAACACCTCGGCCGCTTCCTCCTCGCCCAGCGACATGAGGAAGATGGCGGCGTCCTGGAGGCCTTGGTCCTGGTCCATGTGGGTCTCGTTGCGTCAGGCGTTGGCCCCGGTGGGGTTCTCGCCGCTGATCCAGGTCTTGACGATGTTGGCCACCGCGCCCGGGTTTTCGCGGGCCAGGCGGCGGGCGTCCTCGAGCCGCAAGGCCTCTGCGGTCTTTTCCTCGTTCGCGGGCTTGGGTAGCAGGTTGGGGCGCTCGGGGTTGTCGTTCACCAGGGCGTTGAACGGCTGCACCGCTTCGGCTGTCAGCCTGGGTGGCGCCGGGTTCTTCATCAGCTTGAGCGCCGGGCGCACCATGCCGAAGAAGATGATCAGGCCCAGCAGCAGCATGCCCACCGGCCAGACCAGGCTTTGCGCCAGCTCGCGGTTGTCGCCCTGCTGCCACCACGGCACGTCCGGGCGGGTGGCGTCGGCACGGGTGAAGGGCGAATTCATGATGTTGACCGAGTCACCGCGGTCCTGGCTGAAGCCGATGGCCTCGCGCACCAGCGCGGTCATCTTCTCGAGTTCCTCGGGGGGCAGCGCCTGCTGCGTGGACTGGCCGCGCGGGTCGGTCACGCTGCGGTGGTTCACCACCACCGCGGCGCTGAGCCGGCGCACGGTGCCGACGGCCCCGCGCGTCACTCGCACGGTGCGGTCGACCTCGTAGTTGGTGACCGCCTCGCGGCGCACGCTGCCGTCACCGCCCACGTTCTGACCGCCCTGGACGCCCACGGGCGCGGCCTGTCCGTTGATGGGGGCGGTGGCCGGCTGCGGCGGCTGGTTGGACACCGCGCCTGGCACGCCCGCCGGGTTGCGGCTGGCCGCGCTGCCGCTTTCTATGGTCTGCAGGCTGCGCACGGCGGCGGGTTCGGTACCCTGGTTGGGGCGGTGCTGTTCAGAGGTCTGCTCGGTCTGCGAGAAGTCCACGTCGGCGGTCACCTGGGCCCGGACGTTCTCCCGGCCCACCACCGGCTCCAGCAGATCCATGATGCGGCGCATGTAGAGCTGCTCGATCTGCTGCACGTACTGCAGCTGCTGCGTGTCCACACCGCCGGCCTGGCCATCGGGCGGGGTGGACAGCAGGGCGCCGTTCTCGTCCACCACGCTCACCGCCTTGGGATTCATCTCGGGCACGCTGCTGGCCACCAGGTGCACGATGCCGGCGATCTGGGCGCGGTCCAGCGTGCGGCCGGCGCGCAGGGTCAGCAGCACGCTGGCCGAGGGTTTCTGCTGCTCGCGGAAAAAGCCGTTCTGGTTGGGCAGCGCGAGGTGCACGCGCGCATCCTCCACCGAGGAAAGCGACTTGATGGAGCGGGTCAGCTCGCCTTCCAGGCCGCGCTGGAAGCTCAGCCGCTCCTGGAACTGGGTCATGCCCAGGCGGCCGGTCTCCATGGCCTCGAAGCCGCCCACCGAACCTTTGGGCAGCCCTTGCGACGCCAGACGCAGCCGGGTGTCGTGCACGCGGTCGGCCGGCACCAGGATGGCCTGGCCGCCCTCCGCGTGCTTGTAGGGAACGTTCATCTGCGTCAGCTGCGCGATGATGGCGCCGCCGTCCTTTTCGGACAGGTTGGCGTACAGCACCCGCCAGTCCGCCTGGCGGCTCATGAAGAACACGGCGGCCAGAACGGCCAGCAGCGCCAGCGCGCCCGCGATCAGCCCGAACTGGCGGCGGCGCTCAAGTTGCACGAAGCCTTGGACCAGGGCGTTCCCGGGGGCTGGTGCTGGGCGCAGTTCAACTTCGGCGACGGCGGTGTTCATGGCGGCAATGATGAACCAAAAAGCGGGGCAAGCCCACGGTTCAGACGATTATCAAAGTGCCGCCGGGCCACCTAAAGCCCGAAAAGGGCGGGGAAGGGCGGCCTCTTCGCGCTTAAGTTGGCAGCCCCCCGGCCGTACCATGGCCTCCAGCTTTTCTCGAGGACGCCCCATGGACACGCGCATCACGCCCCTGACTCCCCAGATGCTGGGCAACCTGGCCGCCCAGCGCCTGCGCCAGGCGCAGGCCGAGCAGCAGGCCAAGGCAGCCCAGGGCGCCATGGGCGTGGAAGGTTTTTCCGATGCGTTCAAGAACGCGCTGCAATCCGTCAGCCGTTCCCAGAACGAGGCTTCGCGGCTGCAGAACGAGGTTCAGCTCGGCACTCCCACGGTCAGCATCGAGGAAACCATGCTGGCCATGCAGAAGGCCCAGATCGGCTTCCAGACCGCGCTGCATGTGCGCAACCGCATGATGCAGGCGTATACGGATGTGATGAACATGCAGGTGTGACCCGGTTTTCGCGCAGATTCCATGGAAAAAGCCGCTGTTTGCAGCGGCTTTTTTGTTTTTTGACCGGGTGTGACGGCTCAGTGCAGGAGTGGAGGGTGCTGGCGGGTCAGCAGGTCGTCGAGGTCGTTGAGCCAGGGCTCGGCCAGGTTGCGGATCTGGGCGTCGTGGCGCAGTATGGTCAGCATGATGCGGTTCTTCTCGATCCGCTGCTCGGCCGGCAGCACCTGCTGGCGGGCTTCGTGGCGAAGCTGCTCGATCAGCACCGCGCAGGCGCCTTCAAGCCGCACCACCTCGTCCCAGTCTTCCACCTGGGCGGCGGCCAGCATCTGGGTGCTGGTGCTTTCGATCGCTTTGTAATAGTCGAGCAGGGTCATGGTGTTGGCGTCGCTGTCAGTGCGTGGTGCCTTGCGGCTTGAGACTGTTATCGGCCGGTGTTGGTTCAACTTGATGTCCGATCGCGTGGTTTGAAGCGGCGATTAGCCACGCATTTGCCGCGCAGTTTCCCCGAAAGGGGCAATTGGGCAAAATGGCCCGGATTGGATGTGCACATCCTGCGCTCAGCGGCCCGCAGACCACCTATCCTCCAGGGAGTCTCTTTGCCCCCCCTGTCACCCGATGCCCGACATCCCCGCACCCGTGAACACGCCCGAGACCGCCCTGGAGGAACAGGGGCCGGCCATCGGCGCCTTGCTGCGCGAGGCCATTGCCCTGCACCAGGGCTGCGAGTACGACCGGGCACGGGCGCTGTACGAAGACATCCTGGCGCTGTCGCCCGGGAACGCCGACGCCCACCATAACCTCGGCGTACTGCTGACCATACAGATGCTGCGCCCCGACGAAGGGTTGCCGCATCTGGAGACGGCGCTGAGCGGCAAGCCGGACAACCCGCAGTTCTGGTTCAGCTACCTGGATGCCCTGCTGCGCACGGAGCAGCCGGCGCTGGTGCTGCAGCTCATCCCGGTGGCGGAGGCCAGCGGCCTGCCGCGCGCGCTGGGGAACGCGCTGCGCGAGCGCGCCAGTGCAAACGAGCCCGTCGCCGAAGTGGTATCTGGCGACGTTCCCGAGGCCGAGCAGCACGAGCTGGCGGCCCTGTTCGGCAGGCGCGACTTCCACGCGGCCGAGGCGCGCGCCCGCACCCTGCTGGAACGTTACCCGGCGTCGGGCTTCCTCTGGAAGGCGCTCGGGGCCTCGCTGCAGTCTCTGGGGCGCAAGCAGGAGGCCCTGGAGGCCAAGGCGCGTGCCGTGGCCCTGCGGCCGCACGACGCCGAGGCGCATGGCAACCTCGGCCGTGCGTATTTCGAGCTGGGACAGACCCACCAGGCCATCGAACTGCTGCAGACCGCCGTGGCGATCCGGCCCGACTACGCCGAAGCCCACAACAACCTGGGCCTGGCGCTGAACACCGCCGGCCGCGTGTCCGATGCGCACCGCAGCTTCGTGCGCGCGGTCGAGCTGCAGCCCCGCTTTGCCGAGGCACTCAACAACCTCAGTGGCATCCACACCGCGCAGGGCGAGGTCGAGGCGGCGATCGAGGTGCTGCAGCGCGCCGTCGACGCCAAGCCGGATTACCAGATCGCCTACGACAACCTGCTGTTTCTGCTGAACTACCACCCGGATCTGAGCGCGGAGGCGATCTACGGGTACTACGAGAGGTACGAGGAGCGGTTTGGGGTGCCGCAGCGGGGGAAATGGCGCGCGCACGGGAATGCGCGGGAGGCTGGGCGGCGGCTGAAGGTGGGGTACGTGTCGCCGGACTTCCGTGGGCACGCATGCACGTTCTTCCTGGAGCCGCTGCTGGCGAACCACGACCGTTCGGCGGTGGAGATCTACGCGTACGCGGAGCTGCGCGAGGCGGCGGACGCGGCGACGGCGCGCTACCGGGGGTATGCGGACCACTGGGTGGAGACGCGGGAGCTGAGCGACGACGCGCTGGCCGAGCGGATTCGGGCGGACGGCATAGACATCCTGGTGGACCTGGCGGGCCACACCAAGGGCAACCGGCTGGGGGTGTTCGCGCGCAAGCCGGCACCGGTGTCGATATCGTGGATGGGGTTCGGGTACACGACGGGGCTCAAGGCGATCGACTGGTACCTGACGGACGAGGCGAGCGCGCCGGCGGGCTCGGAGCACCTGTTCTCGGAGCGGCCGTGGCGGCTGCCGGGGATGCCGTACGCGGCGTACCGGCCGGCGGCGGGGATGGGCGAGGTGAACGCGCTGCCGGCACTCAGCCGGGGGCACGTGACGCTGGGGACGCTGACGCGCGGGGTGAGGCTGAACCACCGCACGGTGAGGGTGTGGGCACAGATACTGAAGCGGCTGCCGGATGCGCATCTGGTGGTGGATAGCCGGTCGTTCCAGGACGAGGGGCTGGCGGCGGGGCTGGTGAGGCGCTTCGAGGCGCAGGGGATCGATGCGCGGCGGCTGCACGTGGGGTTCCACAGCCCGCCGTGGGACGTGCTGCGCAACATCGACATCGGGCTGGACTGTTTCCCGCACAACTCGGGGACGACGCTGTTCGAGACGCTGTACATGGGGATACCGTTCGTGACGCTGGCGCAGCGCCCGAGCGTGGGGCGCATAGGCAGCGCGATCCTGCAGGGGCTGGGCAAGCCGGAGTGGATCGCGCGCACGGAGGAGGAGTACATCGAGAAGGTGGTGGCGCTGGCGTCGGACGTGACAGGGCTGGCGCTGCAGCGGGCGATGCTCAGGCCGCAGATGCAGGTGAGCGCGCTGATGGACGAGGTGGGGTTCGCGCGCGGGGTGGAGGCGGCGTACCGGGAGATGTTCGGGCAGTGGGCCGCTGCGAACCCCGCGCCTGACGCCATGCCGGCGCCGCTGCCCGATGAGCAGGCCGAACTGCTCTACAACCTCGGCAACCGGCATCACGATGAACATCGCCTTGCAGAGGCTGAAGCCTGTTTCCGTGAAGCCTTGGCGCGTTTCCCCGATTACCCGGAAGCCGCCAACAACCTGGGGCTGGTGCTTCAGGAGCAGGGTCGTCTGGCCGATGCCGCCGCCTGTTACCGCACGGCATTGGCCATCCGGCCGGGCTACGCATTGGCTCACCACAACTTGGGCAACGCCCTGCAGCATGGGGGCGAACTGGTCGAGGCCATCGACTGCTACATCCGTGCGCTGGATCTGGGGCTGGACTCCGGGCATTTCTACGACAACCTGCTGTTTCTGCTGAACTACCACCCGGATCTGAGCGCGGAGGCGATCTACGGGTACTACGAGAGGTACGAGGAGCGGTTTGGGGTGCCGCAGCGGGGGAAATGGCGCGCGCACGGGAATGCGCGGGAGGCTGGGCGGCGGCTGAAGGTGGGGTACGTGTCGCCGGACTTCCGTGGGCACGCATGCACGTTCTTCCTGGAGCCGCTGCTGGCGAACCACGACCGTTCGGCGGTGGAGATCTACGCGTACGCGGAGCTGCGCGAGGCGGCGGACGCGGCGACGGCGCGCTACCGGGGGTATGCGGACCACTGGGTGGAGACGCGGGAGCTGAGCGACGACGCGCTGGCCGAGCGGATTCGGGCGGACGGCATAGACATCCTGGTGGACCTGGCGGGCCACACCAAGGGCAACCGGCTGGGGGTGTTCGCGCGCAAGCCGGCACCGGTGTCGATATCGTGGATGGGGTTCGGGTACACGACGGGGCTCAAGGCGATCGACTGGTACCTGACGGACGAGGCGAGCGCGCCGGCGGGCTCGGAGCACCTGTTCTCGGAGCGGCCGTGGCGGCTGCCGGGGATGCCGTACGCGGCGTACCGGCCGGCGGCGGGGATGGGCGAGGTGAACGCGCTGCCGGCACTCAGCCGGGGGCACGTGACGCTGGGGACGCTGACGCGCGGGGTGAGGCTGAACCACCGCACGGTGAGGGTGTGGGCACAGATACTGAAGCGGCTGCCGGATGCGCATCTGGTGGTGGATAGCCGGTCGTTCCAGGACGAGGGGCTGGCGGCGGGGCTGGTGAGGCGCTTCGAGGCGCAGGGGATCGATGCGCGGCGGCTGCACGTGGGGTTCCACAGCCCGCCGTGGGACGTGCTGCGCAACATCGACATCGGGCTGGACTGTTTCCCGCACAACTCGGGGACGACGCTGTTCGAGACGCTGTACATGGGGATACCGTTCGTGACGCTGGCGCAGCGCCCGAGCGTGGGGCGCATAGGCAGCGCGATCCTGCAGGGGCTGGGCAAGCCGGAGTGGATCGCGCGCACGGAGGAGGAGTACATCGAGAAGGTGGTGGCGCTGGCGTCGGACGTGACAGGGCTGGCGCTGCAGCGGGCGATGCTCAGGCCGCAGATGCAGGTGAGCGCGCTGATGGACGAGGTGGGGTTCGCGCGCGGGGTGGAGGCGGCGTACCGGGAGATGTTCGGGCAGTGGGCCGCTGCGAACCCCGCGCCTGACGCCATGCCGGCGCCGCAGTCGCGCCCCACTGCCCGCAAACGGGCGGGTGCCGCGGCACGCGCTTCGGGGCCCACGCAGGCCGAACTCGACCAACTCGTGCGACTGTTCCGCGAACGGCGTTTCGAGGAGGGCGAGCAGCGGGCACGTGACCTGGTCCGGCGGTTTCCCCGTCTGGGTTTCGCCTGGAAGGCCTTGGGCGTCATGTTGCAGTCCCGGGGCCGGTCGGAAGAGGTGCTGGCGGTCAAGCGCCGAGCGGCCGAACTGTTGCCCCAGGACGCCGAGGCGCAATGCAACCTGGGCCACGTGCTGCAGGACCAGGGGCATTTCGAGGAGGCCGAGCAGGTCCTGCTGCGAGCCCTGAAGCTCAAGCCCGACTATGTCGAGGCGTACAACAACCTGGCCATCACCTACCAGAAACAGGGGCGGCTGGAGGCCTCCGTGGCCCACTTCGAGCAGGCGCTGCGCCTGGACCCTGGGCATGAGGACATCTACAGCAACATGCTGTTCACGCTCAACTACCACCCGGACCTCGAGGCACCCGCCATCTACGCGGCCTATCGGGAGTACGACCGCCGATTTGGCCTGCCCTGCCGGGCGGTCTGGCAGGCGCACGCCAATGCGCCCCTGGATGGCCGTCGTTTGAAGATCGGTTATGTCTCGCCCGACTTCCGCAATCACGCCTGCTGCCGCTTTCTGGAGCCTTTGCTGGAGCGGCACGACAAAAGGGCGGTCGAGGTCTATGCCTATGCCGAGCTGGCCCGGGAAGACGATGCGACCCGACGTTACAAGGGCTATGTGGATCACTGGGTCGCGACCCGGGGCCTGAGCGACGACGCACTGGCCGCCCGCATACGGTCCGATGGCATCGATGTCCTGGTGGATGTGGCGGGCCACACCGTCGGCAACCGGCTGGGGGTGTTTGCCCGCAAACCCGCTCCTGTGTCGGTGTCCTGGCTGGGATTCGGCTACACCTCCGGGCTGACCGCCATTGATCACTTCCTGACCGACGAGGCCAGCGCGCCGCCCGGCTCCGAACCGCTGTTTGCGGAGAACCTGTGGCGATTGCCCGTGGGGTGGGCCTATCGCCCGGCACCCGGCATGGGCGAGGTTGGTGGATTGCCGGCACATCGCAACGGCCACATCACGCTGGGCACACTCACTCGCAGCGTGCGCATCAACCACCATACCGTTGCCGTCTGGTCGGACATCCTGCGCCGTTTGCCCCACGCCCGACTGGTGATTGACAGCGCAAGCTTCGTCGACGAAGCGGCGCAACGGGCCCTGCGCCAGCGGTTCGAGGCGCATGGGATCGCCGGCCAACGTCTGGTCATCGGCTACCACAGCCCGCCCTGGGACGTGCTGCGTGAGATCGACATCGGTCTGGACTGTTTCCCGCACAACTCAGGCACCACCCTGTTCGAGTCGCTGTACATGGGCGTTCCCTATGTCACGCTGGCCGGCCGCCCCAGCGTGGGCCGACTGGGCAGTTCCATCCTCACCGGGCTGGGGCATCCGGAGTGGATTGCCGACTCCCACGAGGCCTATGCCGACCGCGTCGTGGCCCTGGCCAGCGACCTCGACGGCCTCGCCCAGCTGCGCCGCACGCTGCGCCAGCGCATGCTCGCCTCGGCCCTGATGGACGAGAGCGGCTTCGCGAGACAGGTGGAAAACGCCTTCCGGCAGATGTTCACCCACTGGAGCCAGGGCGACCCCCACCCCTTGCGTCAGCGGGCGCATCAGGCGCGTCTGGCTTACGAGGCGGGCAATACCCACCATGAACAGGGGCGCACGGAGCAGGCTTTGGCGGAGTACCAGCGCGCCATCGACCTGTTTCCGGAATTCAATGAAGCCCACAGCAACCTGGCCCTGGTGCTTCATGAAACCGGCCAGCTCGAAGCGGCGGAGGCGGCGTACCGGCAGGTGGTGGTGCTGGATCCGGCTTCGGCCACCTCGCACTACAACCTGGGTGCGAACCTGAAGGCCCAGGGGCGGCTGTCCGAGGCCGAGGCCTGCTTCCGCCAGGCTGTAGCCTTGTGGCCTGATTTTCCTCAGGCCGTGCGGCATCTGGACATCGTCCTGCAGGAGATGGGGCGATGGACCGAATCCGAAACCCACTGGCGCCAGCAACTGCAGGCGCGTCCCGAAGACGTGTCGTCCTACGTGCAGCTCAGTGGGGTGCTGCGCCAGCAGAACCGCAACGAGGAGGCGCTTGGCTGCCTGCAACAGGCACTCAGGATAGAGCCTGGCCGGCTGGCGGTGGAACTGCTGACGGGCACGCTGCTCAAGGACATGGGGCGCCTGGACGCGGCCGAGCGTCAGGCCCGAAAGACCGTCGAGCAACACCCGGATGATGCGCCCGCATGGAGCCTCCTGGGCGATGTGCTCAGCGCCCGCCAGCAACTGGTGGAGGCGGAGGCGGCCTACCGCAAGGCGCTGGCGCTGACTCCTGATCTGGCCTCCGTCCACGGCAACCTGGGCATCGTGCTGCAGAACCAGGGGCGGTTGCTGGAAGCGGAAATGTCCATGCGCCGGGCGCTGGAGATCAATCCCCAGGATGTGGCGGCGCACGGCAATTTGCTGTTCGTGCTGAACTACCACCCCGACAAGACCGGCGACGAGGTGTTTGCCGAATACCGCGCCTATGACCAGAAGTTCCTCGCCGGCTTTCGCCGCGAGTGGCGCGAGCACACCAACCTGCGCGATCCCGCGCGCCGGCTCAAGGTGGGCTACGTATCGCCGGACTTCCGCAACCATTCCTGCGCCAATTTCCTTGAACCTTTGCTGGAACACCACGACAAGTCGGCGGTGGAGGTCTACGCTTACGCCGAACTCTGGCGAGAGGATGCGGCGACCGCCCGTTACAAGCGCTACGTGGACCACTGGATCCCCACCCGCGGCATGAGCGACGCCGTGCTGGCCGAGCGCATCCGGGCGGACGGCATCGACATCCTGGTCGATCTCGCGGGCCATACCGGCGGCAACCGTCTGGGCGTGTTCGCCCGCAAGCCCGCGCCCGTGTCGCTGTCCTGGATGGGCTATGGCTACACCACCGGGCTGTCTGCCATCGACTACTTCCTGACCGATGAGGCCAGCGCCCCGCCGGGAAGCGAGCGCTTCTTCTCGGAGCAGCCCTGGCGTCTGCCGGTCGGCTGGGCCTACCGGCCCGCCGGCCGCGACCAGATGGGCGAGGTGGGGGCATCGCCGGCGGCGCGCAACGGCTACGTCACCTTCGGCACCCTGACCCGCGCGATCCGCGTGAACCACCGCACGGTGCGGGTCTGGGCCGAATTGCTGCGCCGCGTCAAGGACGCGCGGCTCGTCATCGACAGCCGCAGCTACCTGGACGCGCAGACCCAGGAGGAACTGGCCCAGCGTTTCGTCGATCTGGGCGTCGAGCGCGAACGGCTGCTGATCGGCTGCCACAGCCCGCCGTGGGACGTGCTGCGCGGCATCGACATCGGGCTGGACTGTTTCCCGCACAATTCCGGCACCACGCTGTTCGAGACGCTCTACATGGGCATTCCGTTCGTGTCGCTGGCCGACCGGCCCAGCGTCGGCTGCCTGGGCAGCTCGATACTGCAGGGACTGGGCCGGCCGGAGTGGATCGCGCGCAGCGAGGCCGAGTACATCGACAAGGCCGCTGCGCTGGCCGCAGACCATCAGGCGCTGTCGGCGCTGCGGGCCGGCCTGCGTCAGGCCATGCAGGCCAGCATCCTGATGGATGAGGCGGGGTTCGCCCGGGAGGTCGAGCAGGCCTACCGGCAGATGTTCAAGCGCTGGTGCGAAAGGGACAAGGCATGAAAGCGGTGATTCTGGCGGGCGGTCTGGGCACCCGGATCTCGGAGGAGACCCACCTGAGACCCAAGCCCATGATCGAGATCGGCGGCAAGCCCATTCTGTGGCACATCATGAAAATCTACTCCGCCCATGGCGTGAACGACTTCGTGATCTGCTGCGGCTACAAGGGCTACGTCATCAAGGAGTATTTCGCCAACTACTTCCTGCACATGTCGGACGTGACCTTCGACATGGCCAACAACCGCATGGACGTGCACCAGAAACACGCCGAACCCTGGCGCGTGACCCTGGTGGACACCGGCGAGGACACCATGACCGGCGGCCGCCTGAAACGCGTGCGCGACTACGTGCGCGACGAGCAGGCCTTCTGCTTCACCTACGGCGACGGCCTGTCCGACGTCGACATCAGCGCGCAGATCGCCTTCCACCACGCGCACGGCAAGCTGGCCACGGTGACGGCGGTGCAGCCGCCCGGCCGCTACGGCGCGCTGCAGATGGACGGCGCGCAGGTGTCCGGTTTCACCGAAAAGCCGCGCGGCGACGGCGGCCTGATCAACGGCGGCTTCTTCGTGCTGTCGCCCGCCGTCATCGACCACATCGCAGGCGACAGCATGCCCTGGGAATCCGCGCCCATGGAGGCGCTGGCGCGCAACGGGCAGATGATGGCCTTCGAGCACACCGGCTTCTGGCAGGCCATGGACACGCTGCGCGAGAAGAACCTGCTGGAAGACCTGTGGGCGTCCGGCAAGGCGCCCTGGAAACGGTGGTGAAACCGATGCCGGGCGCACTGCCTTCCCCCGCTTTCTGGCGCGACAAGCGGGTCCTGGTGACCGGCCACACCGGCTTCAAGGGCGGCTGGCTGGCGCTGTGGCTGCAGCGCCTGGGCGCGCGCGTGAGCGGCATCGCGCTGGAGCCCTCCACCACGCCCAGCCTGCACGACGCGCTGAGCCTGCCGCGCCGCATCGACGGCCACTTCATCGACATCCGCGACGCCCAGGCGCTGCGCCAGCGCGTCCATGCGCTGCGTCCGGACCTGGTGCTGCATCTGGCCGCCCAGCCGCTGGTGCGCCAGAGCTATGCCGACCCCTTGGCCACCTGGTCCAGCAACGTCATGGGCACGGCCCACCTGCTCGATGCCCTGCGCGGCCTGGACAGCGTGCGGGCGGCCGTGATGGTCACCACCGACAAGGTCTACCGCAACCTGGAGTGGGTGCATCCCTACCGCGAGGGCGATGCCCTGGGCGGGCACGACCCCTACAGCGCCAGCAAGGCCGCCTGCGAGCTCGTGATCGGCAGCTACCGCGACGCCTTCCTGCGCGAGCAGGGCGTGGCCATCGCCAGCGCGCGCGCGGGCAACGTCATCGGCGGCGGCGACTGGTCGGCCGACCGGCTGATCCCCGATGCCGTGCGGGCGTGGCAGGGCGGCCAGCCGCTGCGCATCCGCTACCCGGACGCGGTGCGGCCCTGGCAGCATGTGCTGGAGCCGCTGGCCGGCTACCTGGTGCTGGCCCAACGCCTGTGGGAGTCGCCGGCGCTGGCCGGCGCCTACAACTTCGGCCCGCCGGCGGACGACATCGCCACGGTGCGCGAGGTTGTCACGCTGGCGCGCGACGGCCTGGGGCGGGGCGAGGTCGAGTTCGGCGCCCCCACCGATGGCCTGCACGAGGCCGGCCGCCTTGCGCTCGATCCGTCCAAGGCGGCTTTCGCGCTGGGCGTGCGCCAGCTATGGGCGCTGGGCGAAGCGATCACCCGCACCATGGCCTGGTACCGCGATTTCCACGCCGGCGCCGAGGCTCTGGCCCTGTGCGAACGCGACATCGCCGCCTACGAGGCCGGCCGGAAAGGCGCGGCATGAGGCGCCTGAACGCCGTCGCGCTGGACCTGCCAGGCCTGTTCCGCATCGAGCGCCAGCGCCTGGGCGACGCGCGCGGCTACCTGTCGCGGCTGTTCTGCGCCGACGAACTGGCCGAGCAGGGCTGGAACGGGCCCGTCGCCCAGATCAATCTCACCCACACGCGCGCGCGCGGCACGGTGCGCGGCCTGCATTTCCAGCACCCCCCGCACGCCGAGATGAAGCTGGTGTCGTGCCTGCGCGGCGAGGTGTGGGACGTGGCGGTGGACCTGCGCGCGGGCTCGCCCACCTTCCTTCAGTGGCGCTCGGCCCGGCTGTCGGCCGAGAACGGCCACGCGCTGCTGATCCCGGCCGGCTTCGCCCATGGCTTTCAGGCCCTGAGCGACGACGTCGAACTGCTGTATTGCCATTCCGAGGCCTACCAGCCCGGGGCCGACGCCGGCCTGCACCCGCAGGATCCGGCGCTGGCCATAGACTGGCCGCTGCCGGTGGAGCGGCTGTCGGAGCGCGATGCCTCGCACCCGGCCATCACCCCCGAATTCCAAGGACTGCGCCTGTGAGGATGTGCCCGTGAAATGCCGCCACTGCGCCGCCGAGCTGCGGCTGAACTTCCTGGACCTGGGCAGCGCCCCGCCGTCCAACGCCTACCTGGACGAAGCCGGCCTGCGTGGCCCCGAGACCTGGTTCCCGCTGCGCCTGCTGGCCTGCGAGCGCTGCTGGCTGGTGCAGACCGAGGACCACGCCGGGCGCGAGGCCCTGTTCACCCAGGACTACGCCTACTTCAGCTCCACCTCCACCTCCTGGCTGGCCCACTCGCAGCGCTATGTGCGCGACATGGTCGGGCGCTGGCACCTGGGGCCGCAGAGCTGCGTGGTGGAAGTGGCCGCCAACGACGGCTACCTGCTCCAGTATGTGCAGCAGGCCGGCATCCCGTGCTACGGTGTCGAGCCCACCGCCAGCACCGCGGCGGCGGCGCGTGCCAGGGGCATCGCCATCGAGGAGCGCTTCTTCGGCGTGGCCTTTGCCGCCGAACTGGCCGCCGCCGGCCGCCAGGCCGATCTGATGGCAGCCAACAACGTGCTGGCCCACGTGCCCGACATCAACGATTTCGTGGGTGGTTTCGCGCGGCTGCTCAAACCCGCCGGCGTCGCCACCTTCGAATTTCCGCACCTGCTGCGCATGGTGCAGGGCAACCAGTTCGACACCGCCTACCACGAACACTATTCCTACCTGTCGCTGGGTGCGGTGCAGCGCATCTTTGCCGCCAACGGCCTGCAGGTCTTCGATGTGGAGCAGCTGCCCACCCACGGCGGCAGCCTGCGGGTGTTCGCCCAGCGCGCGGATGCCGGCGCGCAGCCGGTGGGTCCGCGCGTGGCCGCGCTCCTGGCCGAGGAAGACGCCGCCGGCATGAACGCGCCGGCCTTCTATCAGGGCTTTCAGGCCGAGGCCGAGCGCATCAAGCACGGGCTGCTGGCCTTCCTGCTGGACGCCCGCCGCCAGGGTCTCAAGGTGGCGGCCTATGGTGCGGCTGCCAAGGGCAACACGTTGCTCAACCACGCCGGTGTCCGGCCCGACCTGCTGGCCTATGTCTGCGACGCCGCGCCGTCCAAGCAGGGCAAGTACCTGCCCGGCAGCCGCATCCCCATCCGCCCGCCCGCCGCGCTGCGCGAGGACCGGCCCGATATCGTGCTGATCCTGCCCTGGAACCTGCGCGAGGAAGTGCTGGAGCAATTGGCCGACCTGCGGCGCTCCGGCACCCGGTTCGCCACCGCCGTGCCCCGGCTGGAGGTGCTGGCTTGAAAGTTCTGGTCACCGGCGCCAGCGGCTACCTCGGCCGCCACGTGATGGCACGGCTCGCACAGCGGGACGTGGAGGTGGTGGTGCTGGGCCGTCGGCTCCCTCCCGATGCCGGCCGGGCGACGCTGCTCGAAGCGGACCTGCTGGCGCCGGACGACTTGGCGCCCGTGGTGGCCCGGGCCGGCGCCACGCACCTGCTGCACCTGGCCTGGTACACGGCCTTCGGGCAATACTGGACCTCGCCCCTGAACCTGCGCTGGGTCGACGCCAGCGTGCGCCTGCTCGAGGCCTTCGCGGCGGCCGGTGGACGCCACGCCGTCATGGCCGGCACCTGTGCCGAATACGACTGGTCGCACGGCTACCTGCTGGAAGACCACACGCCGCTGGCGCCCCAGGCCCTGTATGGGGTGGCCAAGGATGCCACCCGCCGCCTGACGGCTGCGATGGCCGCCGATCTTGGCGTGTCGCTGGCCTGGGGGCATGTGTTCTACCCGTTCGGCCCCGGCGAGGCGCCCCGGCGCATGCTGCCCTCGCTGATCGAGGTGTTCCGCGGCCGCGCCGCCCCGTTCGGGGTCAACGTCGACGCCTACCGTGGCATGCTGCCGGTGGCGGACGCGGCCGAGGCCTTCGTGCACCTGCTGCTGCAGGGGGCCGGTGGCCGTTTCAACATCTGCTCCGGGCAGCCGGCGGCCATCGGCGACGTGGTGCGGACCCTGGCCCGGCTGTGCGGCGCCGATCCGCAGCCGGTGCTGGACCTGGCCTCGGCCCGGCCCGGCGACCCCCCGCTGCTGGTGGGCGCCAATGCCCGCCTGCTTGCCACCGGCTGGCGCCCGACGCTCAGCCTGGAACAGGGGCTGGAGCAGCAGCTGCGGCACCACCTGATCGCCAATCCGTGACCGTTTCCATGCCATCAACCCGACAGGAGTCCTCCATGACCCCCGAACAACAGTTTTCCGCCGAGCGTGACGAGCGCCTCCAGGCCTACGGCCAGGACCCGGACTTCCAGGCGCTGTCCCGCCAGTGGCTGCAGATGTCCATGGCCAAGAAGTACGTCTACAACTTCGACTGGCTGGGGCGCCCCATCATCCAGTACCCGCAGGACATGGTGGGCATCCAGGAGCTGGTCTGGCGCGTCCGCCCCGATCTCATCATCGAGACCGGCATCGCCCACGGCGGCTCGCTGATCCTCAGCGCCTCGCTGCTGGCCATGCTCGACATGTGCGACGCCATCGAGCAGGGGCGCACCCTGGACCCGCGGCAATCCGCGCGCAAGGTGATCGGCGTCGACATCGACATCCGCTCGCACAACCGCGCCGCCATCGAGGCGCACCCCATGGCCAGCCGCATACAGATGTTCCAGGGCTCCTCGATCGGGGCCGAGACGGTGGAACAGGTGCGGGAGGCCGCCAAGGGCTACGGCCGTGTCATGGTGTTCCTGGACTCGATGCACACCCACGATCACGTGCTGGGCGAGCTCGACGCCTACGCCGGCCTGGTCACCCCGGGCAGCTACTGCGTGGTGTTCGACACCTTCGTCGAGGACATGCCGCCCAAGTTCTTCCCCGATCGGCCCTGGAACGTGGGCGACAACCCCAAGACGGCCACCCGCCAGTGGCTGGCATCGCACCCGGAGTTCCAGGTCGACCGCGACATGGAGCGCCGGCTGATGGTCACGGTGGCGCCGGAAGGTTTCCTGCAGCGCAAAGCCTGAAAGGCCCGTGGCCTGACCACGAAAAAGGCCGCCCGAGGGCGGCCTTTTTGCTGGTGAGCGGGGACTTACTGCTGCAGCAGCCGCAGCACATTCTGCGGCAGCTGGTTGGCCTGGGCCACCATGGCGGTGCCGGCCTGCTGCAGGATCTGCGCCTTCGAGAGGTTGGCGGTTTCCGCCGCGAAGTCGGCGTCCACGATGCGGCCACGGGCGGCTGCGGTGTTCTCCGACTGGATCGCGATGTTGGCCACCGCGTTCTCGAAGCGGCTCTGCACCGCGCCCAGCGTCGCACGGGCCTCGTTGACCTGGTCGAGCGAGTCGTCGATCTGCTTGATCGCGAGCCAGGAGTCCTCGACCGTCTCGATCGACAGCTCGTCGATGCCGGCGGTGGAGGTGGCGGAGCCGGCCGTGATGGTGGCACCCGCAAAGCCCGTGTCGCTGGCGCCGAAGCCGGTGAAGCTCACGGCGACCGCGCTGCCGTCGGAATCCAGCTTCGACGAGCGCAGTTGCACGTCGTAGGCGCCGGCGGTGGTGTCGCTCGCCTTGAGGAAGGCGGAGACGCCGGTGTCGGCGCTCAGGCGGTTGAGGGCTTCGACGACCTGGCCCAGGCGCTCCTCGGCGGTGCGCGCCTCGGCGATGGTGCCCAGCGTGTAGGCGGTGTCGTCGACCGTCATCGACAGGCCGGTGGTGATCTCGGTCAGGTCCGTCAGCGCGCCGGTGGAGATGCCCACCGAGCTGGCCGAGCCGTAGACGACCTTGGACAGGCCCGAGGCCGAGGCGTCGGTCAGGGCGGCCACGGTGATGGCCTCGCCGGAGTTGGCGCCGACCTGGAAGGTGACGTTGGCGAAGGTGCCGTCGAGCAGCTTGGTG
>CAMLQP010000025.1 GCA_946482115.1 uncultured Comamonadaceae bacterium | reverse complement strand
GGACCCCGAGGTGGTGACCGACACCGCCGGCATCCTGTTCAAGCAGCGCGAGGACATTGCCGCGCTCACGCCCGAGCTGACCGGGCGGCTGCTGGCGCCCGAGACGGCGGAATGAGAACGCACAGCCAACTCGGGGACGCCAGAGCCGGCAAGCTGGCCGACAACATCACCGGCTTCGGCCGTGCGCTGCGCCGCGCCGGCCTGCGCATCGACAGCGGCCAGCTCGCGCTGGCCCAGCAGGCCGCCGGGCTGGTGGGCGTGGAGCGCAAGGACGACCTCTGCGCCGCGATGGAGGCCGTGCTGGTGCACGACGAAGCCGAGCGCGCCGTGCTGCGTGAGCTGTTCGAGGCCTGGTTCCGCGATCCGCAGGTGGCCCACAAGCTGCTGGCCCAGATGCTGCCGCGCGGCGAGGGCAAGGCCGACCCGGTGCCGCGCCGCCCGCGCGTGCGCGATGCGCTGGCGGCGGTGCGTGCCGCGCAGGCCGATCCGGCCCCGCGCAACGAACGCGAGATCGAGTTCGACGCCGCCATGACCGCGAGCGACGTGCGGCGCCTGCATCACGCCGATTTCAATGGCCTGAACGCGGCCGAGTACCGCCTGGTGGAGCAACTGGTGCAGCGGCTGCGGCTGCGGTTGCCGCAGGTGGCCACACGCCGCCAGCAGGCCAGCGCGCGCGGCGAACGCCTGCACTGGGCGCGCGTGGCCCAGGCCGCTGCGCGCCAGGGCGGCGACTGCCTGCGCCTGCCGCGCCAGCGGCCGCGACGCCAGCCGCTGCCGGTGCTGCTGCTGGTGGACGTATCCGGCTCGATGGAGCGCTACGCCCGCCTGCTGCTGGCTTTCCTGCACGGTGCCCTGCGTGCCCGGCAGCGGCGCGATGTGTTCGCCTTCGGCACCCGGCTCACCGACCTGGGCCCCGCCTTTCGCCTGCGCGATGCCGACGCCATGCTGGCCGCTGCCGCCGGCGCGATCGACGATTTCGCCGGCGGCACGCGCCTGGGTGACAGCCTGGCCGAGCTGCGCCAGCGCCATGCGCGACGCTTCGTGGGCCGGCGCACGCTGGTGCTGCTGATCAGCGACGGACTGGACACCGGCGAGCCCGCCGTGCTCGACGCGGAGCTGCAATGGATCAAGCGCCACAGCCGCCAGCTGCTGTGGCTCAACCCCTTGCTGCGTTTCGAGGGCTATACACCCACGGCGCGTGCGGCCGTCGTGCTGCACCGCCATGCTGACCGCCTCGTGGCGGTTCACAATCTCGACCATCTGAGCCAGCTGGCCGACAGCCTCGCGCAAGTGCTGGAGCGATGACCCCTGAACACAACCGAGCGAAGACGACGACATGGACATGGAAGGAAGCCGGGTGCTGCACGTCACCCGTGAGCAGGCCTGGGCAGCGCTGAACGACCCCGAGGTGCTCAAGGCCTGCGTGCCGGGCTGCGACAGGCTGGAAGCCAGCGGCGAGAACCAGTACGCCGTGGGCATGGCGGTCAAGATCGGCCCGGTGTCGGCCAGGTTCGCCGGCAAGATCGCGCTCAGCGACATCGTGCCGCCCAGCGGCTACACGCTGGCCTTCGAGGGGCAGGGTGGGGCGGCCGGCTTCGGCAAGGGCAATGCCCGGGTACGCCTGGCCGACCACGCCGAGGGCTGCGAACTGGGCTATGCCGCCAACGCCACCGTGGGCGGCAAGATCGCGCAGATGGGCCAGCGGCTGATCGACGGCGTGGCCAAATCCATGGCCGAGGACTTCTTCAGGCGTTTCGACGACGAACTGCGGCGGCGCCATCCGCCGGCCGAGGGCACGCCCGCCGCCGCGCCGCGCGCCGAGGCGCCGGCGGGTTCGTCGCTGCCCTATGTGGTCGCCCTGCTGGCCGGCGCGGCCGCGCTGGTCTGGCTGCTGGGATGAAGATCGGCTGACACGCACATGGAAAATCTCGACCTGTTTGTTCTGCGCACCCTGCGCGACTGGCGCCTCGCGGGCCGGCGCGCCATGCTGGTCACGGTGGTGCGCACCTGGGGTTCCTCGCCCCGGCCCATCGGCTCCATCATGGCGCTGGCCGAAGGTGGCCAGGTGGTGGGCTCGGTCTCGGGCGGCTGTATCGAAGACGACCTGATCCACCGCTACACCCGCGCCTACCTCGCGGGTACCGCCACCGATGGCGATCCGCACGCGATCCCGCAGGGGCCGCCGCAGTCGGTGAAGTACGGCATCAGCGCCGACGAGGCGCACCGCTTCGGACTGCCGTGCGGCGGCACGCTGGAGCTGCTGCTGGAGTTCGACCCCGACGCGCACGTGCTGCAGGACATGGTGACGCGGCTGGAGCAGGGCGAGATGCTGCAGCGCCGGGTGCGCCTGTCGGACGGCGAGGCCACTCTGTCGCCCGCCCAGGCCGGCGAGGGGTTGCGGCTGGACGCCCAGGCCCTGGTCAACACCTTCGGACCCGAATTCCGCATGCTGCTGATCGGCGCCGGCCAGCTCACCGAATACCTGGCCACCATGGCGCTGTTCAGCGGTTTTTCGGTCACGGTCTGCGACCCGCGCGAGGAATACCGGGGCGCCTGGTCGGTGCCGCGCGCCACAGTCACGTCCGACATGCCCGACGACGTGGTCAAGGCCTTCAGGCCCGACCGACGCAGTTGCGTGGTCGCGCTCACGCACGACCCCAAGCTGGACGATCTGGCGTTGCTGGAAGCGCTGCAGACCGATGCCTTCTACGTTGGCGCCATCGGCTCGCGCCGCAACAACGACGCCCGCCGCGCGCGGCTGCGCGAGCATTTCGATGTGTCCGACGACCAGCTGGCCCGCCTGCGCGGGCCCATCGGCATCTACATCGGCAGCAAGACGCCGCCTGAGATCGCCGTCAGCGTGATGGCCGAAATCCTGGCCGTGAAGAACGGCGCACCGCTGCCGCGCGACATGGCGGTGGCCGCCGCCAAGGACCGGCTGGACCCGGAGCCGGCGCCGGCCGGTCCGGTCTGCGGCATCGTCGGCTAGCTTTTTTTACGCGGCTTTTACGACTCTTTTACGCGGTCGCTGGTGGAATTGGTGGAACACCCGAGTTTCCATGCGCAGCTTTTCTCCAACGGTGATCCGAGTGGGCGTCGCCTTGGCGCTGGATGCCAGCGACCTGGACGACGTGTTCCGGCAGGCCGAGGCCATGGTGGTCCAGGCGGGCCGCTTCCGCACGGGCGAAGTGGCCCGGCGCCTGCACGCGCGCCACGGCTGGCGGCCCACTGTCGTGAGGCCCGGCGTGGCCCTGCCACACGCCGATGTCCGGCATCTGCGGCATTGCTGCCTGCTCTACCTGCGCACCCTGCGCGGCGTGGACGCAGGCGCGCAGGAGCCGGTCACCGACTTCGTGGTGCTGCTGGCGCCGTACCCGTCGGCGCCGCGTGATCATCAGCTGCTGGAACACATGCAAAATGGCCTGATGACCGCCAAGCTGACCCGGATGCTGCGCGACGCGCCCGATGCCACCTCGGCCGGCGCGGCGCTGGAATCGCAACTGGCCCTGCTCGATCTGGGCAGCGTGCCCCTGTCGTACCGGCCGCGGCGGCGCGCGTCCCTGGTGCTGCATGGAATCTGAGGCGACGGTACCCGACGGCCTGCTGGTGTGCGTGATGGCCGACGGGCAGGCCGGCCAGCTGGTCGATCACGCCTTGCGGGTGTATGCCCGCGATGGCGGTCCGGTCCGCGTGCTGAACCTGGACACCGTCTCCTCGCGCCTGGCGAGCCCGGAAATGACGGCCGACCTCGATCGGGCGCTCGCGCGCGCGCAGGCCCGCGGTGCCGAGATCGTGCGTCAGAGCCTAGCGGTGGACACCGCCCACCACCTCATCTCGACCATCGTCCACCAGGCACACGCCGCGCGCGTGCGGCACGTGCTGCTGGGCAACCAGGCCATGGGGCGCCGCTACTGGGCGAACTTCGGCGAACGCATCAGCGATTTCGCGGAGGTGCTGGCGGCCAGCCTGCCGCGCATGGAGATCGACATCCTGGTGGCGCCCAGCCGCGCGCCGCGCTACCGGGTGCCCGGACCGCCATGGAGCGAGCGCATCAAGGCCGTGCTCTCGCCGGCCCGCTGGGGTCTGCCGGTGGTCGTCGTGGTGGCCTGCACCCTGCTCAGCGCGCTGGTGGCGCCGCGCCTGCACCCCATCAACCTGCTGCTGCTGTTCCTGGTGGGCGTGCTCTATGTGGCGCTCAAGCGCGGCCTGGCCGAATCGGTGCTCACGGTGGTGCTGTCGGTGCTGGTGTACGACTGGATCTTTGTCGAGCCGCGCTGGTCGCTCAAGCCGACCGACCCCGAATATTTCTTCACCTTCGCCATCATGCTGGGCGTGGGGCTTGTCGCGGGCCGTCTGGCGGCGCGCTCGCGCGACGCCTCGGTGCACGCGCTGGCCCAGGCCAACCGGGCGCAGTCGCTCAGCCTGCTGGCCCAGAACATCGCCAAGGCCCGGTCGCCGGGCGATATCGCCGAGGTGGTCTCGGTGGCGGTGGCGCGCACCCTGTCGGCACGCGGCGAACTGGTGGCCGCATCGATGCCGGTGCCGGCAGGATCCCAGGTGTTCGAGCTGATGGCCGGCGGCGAATCGCAAGGCCGTCTGGTGGTCAGCGGGCTGCCGCCCGAGCACCAGGGGGCCGAAGACCTGCACCTGCTGCAGGCCTATGCCGACCAGGCGGCGGTCGCCATCGAGCGCTACCGCCACGAGCGCCGCAGCGCCGAGCGGGCCATCGAGGCCGAGACCGAGCGCGTGCGCAACACGCTGCTGGCCGGCATCTCGCACGATTTCCGAACACCGCTGACCACCATCATCGGGGCGGCCAGCACCGTGCTCACCCAGGGCGCCCACATCACGGTGGAGCAGCGCGACGAACTGGCGCGCCGGGTGCTGGAGCAGGCCCAGCGCCTGCAGGCACTGACCAGCGACCTGCTGGACCTGGCGCGGCTGCAGGACGGCGCGGTGAAGCCGCAGTGCGAGTGGTGCCCGGCCGGTGAGCTGCTGCGCGAGTCGGTGGCCATGGTGGCCGGGGCGCTGGGTGACCGTGAACTGGTGGCCGACGTGACCGACAGCGACGTGGTGTGGTGCGACGCCCGGCTGGCCGGCCAGGCCACCACCAACCTGCTGCTCAACGCCGCCCAGCATTCACCGGCCGGCAGCCGCGTGCACGTGCGCATACGCGTGTTGGGCGGGCGCTGGACGCTGGTGGTGCGCGACGAAGGGGCAGGGCTCACCCCCGGGCGCGAGCAGGAGGTGTTCCGCAAGTTCCACCGCGACACCGATGCCGGCGGCTCGCAGGGCACCGGCCTGGGGCTGGCGATCTGCGAGGTGGTGGCCCGGCTGCACGGCGGCGGCATCACCGCGCGCAACGACGGCGGGGCGGTGTTCGAGATGTGGTTCCCGCAGCCCACCAGCTCCCCGCTGCCCGGAGACTGAACCATGAACCGCCCCCGCCTGCAGGTGCTGGTCGTGGACGACGAAATGTCGATCCGCGACCTGCTGCGCATGACACTGGAGGCCGAAGGTTACGGCGTGCACGAGGCCGCCACCATGCGCGAGGGCCTGACGCTGGCCGGCAACCGCCGCATCGACCTGTTCCTGCTGGACCTCGGCCTGCCCGATGGCGATGGCGTGACGCTGGTGCGGCAGATCCGTTCCTGGACCAGACGCCCCATCCTGGTGCTTTCGGCGCGAACGCAGGAGTCGCAGAAGGTCGATGCGCTCGATGCCGGCGCGGACGACTACGTGACCAAGCCCTTTGGCGTGGCCGAACTGCACGCCCGCATCCGCGTGGCGCTGCGCCACGCCGGTGCGACCGCCGCCAGCGCCGAGGACACGCGGCTGAGCCTGGGCGCCGTGACCGTAGACCTGGCAGCCCGCACCGTCCTGCGTGAGGGACAGCCGGTGCGGCTCACGGCCACCCAGTGGCGGCTGCTGGAGGTGCTGGCACGCCACGCCGGCCGCGTCGTCACCACGCGCCAGCTGCTGCGCGAAGTCTGGGGACCCGGCCATGCCGAGCAGGCGCACTACCTGCGAATCTACGTGCACCAGCTGCGCCAGAAGCTGGAAGAAGACCCGGGCCGGCCGGCTTTCCTGCTGACCGAAACCGGCGTCGGCTACCGGCTGCTGCTCGATCCGGGCGGCGGCTGAGCCCGTCCGCGCATTTTTCGCACCTTCCTCTTTTTATACGCGGCCTTTACGCCGGCCCGCTTAGTCTTCCGCACCCCCATCCAAGCCGGGGAAGGAGACCTCACGATGAAGACCCTGCTGGCCCTGGCCAGGCTGATCGACGCGGGCACCGACCGCCTCGCATCCGTCGCCAAGTGGGCCGTGCTGATCGCGTGCGCCGTGAGCGCGGGCAACGCGGTCGTCCGCTACTCGCTGGACATCAGCTCCAACGCCTTTCTGGAAATCCAGTGGTACCTGTTCGCCGTCTGCGTCATGCTGGGCGCGCCGCAGGTGCTGCGGGTCAACGAGCACGTGCGCGTGGACATCTTCTATGGCATCTATCCCACCCGCGTGAAGGTGGTGGTGGACCTGCTGGGCATCTGCATCTTCCTGATCCCGCTGTGCGGCTTCATCGGCTGGTCGGCGCTGCCGGTGTTCAAACAGATGGTCGTGACCGGCGAGATGTCGAGCAACGCCGGTGGCCTCATCCGCTGGCCCGCGATGCTGACCATCCCCTTCGGCATGGGCGTGATGGTGCTGCAGGCGCTGTCCGAGGCCATCAAGCGCATCGGCTGGCTGATGCACGTGCATGACATGGACACCCACTACGAGAGGCCCCTGCAATGACCGCCGAGAATTTCGCTCCCCTGATGTTCGGGGGCCTGATCGTGGTGATGCTGATCGGCTTCCCGGTGGCCTTCTCGCTGGGCGCCCTGGGCCTGGCCTGTGGCTTCTACGCCATCCACATGGGCTGGTTTCCCGCCACGTTCATGGGCAACCTGCCGCTCAACCTGTTCGGCATCCTGTCCAACGACCTGCTGCTGGCCATCCCGTTCTTCACGCTGATGGGGGCCATCCTCGAGAAATGCGGGCTGGCCGAGGACCTGCTCGATTCCATGGGCCAGCTGTTCGGCCCCGCGCGCGGCGGCCTGGGCTATTCCGTCATCGTGGTGGGTTTCATCCTGGGTGCCATCACGGGCACCGTGGCCGGGCAGGTGATCGCCATGGCCATGATCTCGCTGCCGGTGATGATGCGCTACAACTACGACATGCGCTATGCCACCGGCGTGCTGGCGGCCTCGGGCACCATCACGCAGCTGGTGCCGCCGTCGCTGGTGCTGGTGGTGATGGCCGACCAGCTCGGCCGCTCGGTCGGTGACATGTACAAGGGCGCCTGGGGCCCGTCCATGCTGCAGGTGCTGATCTTCCTGGCCTACACCTTCATCCTCACGCGCATGCGCCCCGCGGCGCTGCCGGGCATCCCGCGCGAGGAAATCTCGCTGCGCGGCTGGGAACTCTGGAAGAAATGCCTGCGCGGCATCGTCCCGTCGGCGGTGCTGATCTTCGCGGTGCTGGGCAGCATGGGCGGCATTCCGGGCGTCACGCACGCCATCTGCACCCCGACCGAGGCCGGCGCCATGGGCGCGGTGGGTGCGTTCATCCTGGCGGCCATGCACAGGCGCCTGACCTGGCCCCTGGTGCGCGAGGCCATGACCGGCACCATGCGCATCACCGCCATGGTGGTGTTCATCCTGATCGGCTCGCGGGTGTTCTCGCTGGTGTTCCAGGGTGTGGACGGCGGGCTGTGGATCGAGCACCTGCTGGGCGATCTGCCTGGTGGCCAGACCGGCTTCCTGATCGTCGTCAACATCTTCATCTTCTTCCTGGCCTTCTTCCTCGACTTCTTCGAGATCGCCTTCATCATCCTGCCGATGCTGGGGCCGGTGGCCGACAAGATGGGCATCGACCTGATCTGGTTCGGCGTGCTGCTGTGCGTGAACATGCAGACCAGCTTCATGCACCCGCCGTTCGGCTTCGCGCTGTTCTACCTGCGCGGCATCTCGGACTCGCTGTTCAAGAACGGTGCCCTGCCAAGCAAGGTGCTGTCGCGTGACATCTACATGGGCGCGATCCCGTTCGTGGTGCTGCAGCTGCTGCTGGTCGCCATCGTGATCTTCGTGCCGCAGACCGTCACCGTGTTCCTCGACAAGCCGGTGGTGGTTGACCTGGACAAGGTCGAGATGCCGGCGGTGGAGCAGGAAGAGGCTGTTTCCACCGACACCGCCGAACTCTTCAAGAACGAAGGAGCCGACGGCAAGGAAGAAGAGCCCCAGGCGCCCGTGCCCGAGGCGTCTGCCGGCGAAGAGGCGAAGAAGCCGTGACCGCCGAGATGCAGGCCGTCGTCGGAGGCGCTTCGTACCCCCGTTCGATCCAGGTGCTGGCATCACTGCTGATGCTGGCGCTGGTGACGGGTTTCGGGCTCGCGCTCGACGATCTGCCGTTCGGCGACATGCCCGCCGGCGGGCGCCTTTTCCTGGGGGCGGCTGCGCTGCTGGTGGCGGGCGGCTACCTGTCCATCCTGTTCAGCCGCACCTGCCTGTCGCGCACCCACCTGCGTGAGGGCTGGCTCCTGCACACCGAAGTTGCGCTGGCCGACATCGTGCAGGTCAAGTGGCTGCGCTGGCGCCTGCTGGACGCCGTGGTGGCCCCGCGGCTGGTGGTGCGCGTGAAAGGGCGCGGCACCGTCACTTTCCACGTCGCGGACCCGGAGTTGCGCGAGCGTGTCGATGTCCTGGTCCGCCTCGGGCCCACCGCCTGACCCGTCCGTCGCGTAGCATGGCGCCAACCGCGCCATGAACCCGCTCCCTCCCGTCCCGGTCCGCGTGGACCTGCGCATAGACCCCGGCCGCTGCACCGGCTGCGGCTGGTGCGTCGCGGCCTGTCCGCTGGACCTGCT
Organism: uncultured Comamonadaceae bacterium; assembly: GCA_946482115.1. The sequence continues at coordinate 10,986 of CAMLQP010000025.1, read as the reverse complement.
GAGCCTGCGGCGCGAGGGCTGGAGCAAGCGGTCGGTGCTGGACGATGCCGCCCGCTGCACCGGCTGCCGCCTGTGCGAGCGGCGGTGCCCGTTCGGCGCCATCGCGGTGGCCCTGTTGCCGCCTTGAGATCCGTGGCTTACGCCGGACTTGAACTTTTATTACATTTGACGCTAAACCCCTCCAACCCAAGAACCACCGGATGATCGCCCACACCCTGACGATGTACCTGATGGTGATCGCCGTCAGCCTCGCCCTGGCGGTTTCCGTGGCGACCCTGGCCGACCTGCGCTCCCTGCAGCGCGAGGGCATGCCGCTGTGGGCCCTGGGCCTGGCCCTTTACGCACTGACCTACGCGCTGTTCATCGCCCGGGGGGACGTCAGCCCCTGGTTGACGGTGGTGCTGGCCAACGCCGCGCTGTCGGGCGCCATCGCCTCGTTCACCCAGGCCGTGCTCACGTTCCAGCAGCGGCGCGCGGCCACCGGCCTGCTGTGGACGCCGGTCGGCGTGGTGGCGCTGGTGCTGGGGCTGTCCGACAGCATGCCGCTGAACCTGGCCACCATGGCCCTGATGCTGGGCGGCCAGTCGATGGCGCTGATCACGGTGGTGCTGCAGCGCCACGCGGTCACGGTCGGGCGGGGCAAGTACCTGATCATGCTGGCCCTGGTGCTGCTGATCGGGCTGTTCCTGTCGCGGCTGGTGGGCGTGGTCCTGGGCGTGGACCAGAGCGTGGCCGTTGGCGAGTCCAGTCCGCTGCAGACCGCCACGCACACCCTGGGCATGGTGAGCGTGATCCTGATGACGGTCGGCTTCGTCATCATGAACAAGGAACGCGCGGATTCGCTCAACGTCGAGCTCGCCATGCGCGATGAACTCACCCGGCTGCACAACCGGCGGGCCATCCTCGAGAGCCTGCAGCAGCAGATCGCCGCCGCGCGCCGCTCCTCGCGGCCGCTGTCGGTGCTGATGCTGGATGTCGACCACTTCAAGCGGCTCAACGACGCGCTGGGCCATCTCGCGGGCGACCAGGTGCTGCGCGGCCTCGCGGATGCGATCCGGCCCCGTCTGCGCGAGCAGGACCTGGCCGGACGCCTGGGCGGCGAGGAGTTCCTGGTCGTCCTGCCGAATTCCACGCTGGAAGCCGCCGGCCAGATCGCCGAGCGCCTGCGCGCCGCCGTTCACGAGACCGTCTTCGAGGTGGAGGGCGAGCAGCAGGCATCGGTGTCGGTCAGCATAGGCGTGGCCCAGTTCGACCCCCGGCGCCACGGACACTGCGACAGCCTGATCCACCAGGCGGACCAGGCGCTCTACCAGGCCAAGTCAGGCGGCCGCAACCGGGTGCAGCTGGCACCGGCGGTGCTGTCCCCCATGGGCGTCGCGGCTGCCGGAGCCGGCAAGTGAGCGGTACCGGCCATGTGCTGGTGGTGGATGACGAAGCCCAGTTGCGGTCGCTGCTGTCGACCTACCTGGGGCGCCACGGCCTCGAGGTGACGCAAGCGGCCGATGCCGCGCAGGCCCGCGAGCAGGTGGCGCGGCGGCCGCCCGACGTGGTGGTGCTCGACGTGAACATGCCGGGCGAGAACGGCCTGTCCCTCGCGAGCTGGCTGCGCGGGGCCTATCCCGCCATGGGCATCCTGATGCTGACCAGCCTGGCCGACAGCGTCGACCGTGTTGTCGGGCTGGAGCTGGGGGCCGACGACTACGTGCCCAAACCCTTCGAATTGCGGGAGCTGCTGGCGCGCGTGAGGGCGCTGCTGAGGCGCAGCCAGCGGGTGGCGCCCCCGCCCCCGCCCGAGCCCGCCGCCAGCCCTGACGTGCCCGGCGCCTGCCTGCGTTTCCAGGGTTTCGTGCTCGACCCCGGGCAGCGCCGCCTGCTCGACGGCTCCGGCGCCGAGGTGCCGCTGACGGCGGCCGAGTTCGACCTGCTGGTCCTGTTCACGCGTCATCCCGGTCGCCCGCTGTCGCGCGACCAGATCATGGAGCACGCGCACCGCCGGGGCTGGGAGGTCTACGACCGTTCCATCGACCTGCGCGTGATGCGCCTGCGCCGCAAGCTCGAGGCCAACCCCGGCAGTCCGAAGCTCATCCGGACGGTGCGCCACGTCGGCTATGTCTTCACGCCCTGAACCGCCCGCGCTGCTCGAAGGCGTGATCGCCAGCGTGGCGCACGAGCTGAACAACCAGCTCGCCATCCTGATGGGGCGGGCCGAACTGCTGGCGGAAGACTTGGCCGCCGAATCCGCGCTGGCCGAGGACGTGCGCGTGATCCGCGAGGCCGCGGCGCACACCCACCGCGCAGCCGGGGCGCTGGTCGGCCTGGTGCGGACCCGGCCCCTGCAGGCGGGCCGGGTGGGCTTCAACGAGCAGGCGCAATCCGCGGCCGCCGTGCTGGCCTACACGCTGCGCAGTGCCGGCCTGGCGCTGGAGCTGCAACCCGACCCCGAGGCCCCCTGGACGGTGGCCGACGAAGGCGCCGTGCTGCGGCCCCTGCTGGCCCTGCTGCACCTGGTGCAGCGCGAGGCGCGGGCCCTGGCACCGGCTGGCCTGCGGCTGGTGGTGAAGGCCGGCCCCGGCAGCGCCGAGGTGTCCGTGACCGGGCCACCGCTGCGTTTTGCCGAAGCCGACCTGGCCGCGCTGCGCACGCTGGCGGCAAACGCGACCCTGGAGGTTCGCGAGGACGGGCTGGCGCTGCGGTTTGCGCGCGGCTGAACCGTCAGGCCGGCACCTCGGCCTCGGTGTGGACCCGGCTCTGGGCCTCGCACATGGTGTGGGCGACCACGCCGTAGACCTCGGCCCACGCGCGTTCGACCTCCGGGGTGAAGGCCTCGCCCAGGCCCTGCGAAAGCGTCTTCAGCAAGGCGTTGCCCACCATGTCGTAGTGCGCTGGCACCACGCCGTAGCCCGCATGGGCCTGGCCCAGCGACGCGAGCACGGGGATCAGGTGGTCGAGGTCGCCGAGCTTGCCCACGGCGACGCCGATCATGCGCATGAGCTTGGCACCCTGGGTCTGCATGTCCGAGCGGAACAGCCGCCGCAGCCCGGGATGGGCCTCGAACAGGTTCTGATAGAAAAGATCGGCCGCCTGCGGCGCGATGGGCTGGACAAGGGCCCAGCTCTGCTGGACGCGGGCGATGGTGTCAGGGTGCATGGTGGCCTCCGGGGTTGGGATGGAGGCAGTGTCACCAGGCCCGGTTTCAGCGCCGTTTCAGCACCGGCCCCGGGCGTGTTTCATTTGTTTCAGCGTGGGGGCCGCAGCGCGCTGCCGCCAGGGCGCCCCCAGGCAGCGCAGCCCCCTCGGGGGGGGGCTGCGACGACACGCCGTGCGGAGCCTGGGGGCTTCAGTTCACGAGAACCAGCTTGCCCTTGACCCCGCGCGAGGCCATCACGGCATAGGCCTGCTTGAGTTCCGCCATGGGCAGGGTGCGGTCGATCGCCGGCTTGACCTTGCCTTCCTGGTACCACTGCACCAGCGCCTGCATCATGGCCAGGTTGGCCTGCGGCTCCCGCTTGGCCGCCTCGCCCCAGAACACGCCGACCACCGACGCGCCCTTGAGCAGCGCCAGGTTCAGCGGCAGCGAGGGGATGGGGCCGCTGGCGAAACCCACCACCAGGTAGCGCCCGCGCCAGGCGATGGAGCGGAAGGCCGGCTCGGCGAAATCGCCGCCCACCGGGTCGTAGATCACGTCCGGGCCCTTGCCGCCGGTGGCGGCCTTGATGGCTTCACGCAGCGTGCCGGCAGGCGTGTGCTCGCTGTAGTTGATGGTGGCGTCGGCACCGAGTTCGCGGCACAGCGCGCACTTGTCGTCGCTGGACGCGGCGGCGACCACGCGCGCGCCCGCCGCCTTGGCGATCTGGATCGCCGCCGTGCCCACGCCGCCGGCCGCGCCCAGGATCAGCACCGTCTCGCCGGCCTTGAGCGCGGCCCGGTCGATCAGCGCGTGGTGGGAGGTGGCGTAGATGAGCACGAAGGCGGCTGCGTCGACGAAGCTGAAGCTGTCGGGCAGTGGCATGCACAGTGCCGCCGGTGCCACCGTGTGGGTGCCGAACCCGCCGGTGCCGCCGAAGCAGGCCACGCGCTGGCCCGGCCGCAGGTGCCGCACGCCTTCGCCCACCGCCTGCACCACGCCCGCGTACTCGGCGCCCGGCACGAAGGGCAGGGGTGGTTTCATCTGGTACTTGTTCTGCACGATCAGCAGATCGGGGAAGTTCAGGCTCGCGGCCTTGATCTCGACCAGCACCTCGCCGGCCTGGGGCGTGGGCGTGGGCAGCTCCTTCCAGGTCAGGGCGTCGACGCCGACGGGGTTTTCGCAGAGCCAGGCGTGCATGGCGGTCTCCTTGGTGCTTGAGGTATGGCTTGCGTCGCATGATAGGCAGGGTGCCGGCCATCCACACGGTCCGTTTGTCCCTTGGGCGACGGCGGCCAGACCCTAGAATCCCTGCAATGAAGATTCTCCTGTCCAACGACGACGGCTACCAGGCCCCGGGCATCGTCGCGCTGCACGAGGCCCTGTGCTCCCTGGGGGAGGTCGACGTGGTGGCGCCGGAGCAGAACAACAGCGCCAAGTCCAACGCGCTCAGCCTGCATTCGCCGCTGTACGTGCATACGGCGCCCAACGGCTTTCGCTACGTCAACGGCACGCCGGCCGACTGCGTCCACATCGCCCTGACCGGCCTGCTGGGCTACAAGCCCGACCTGGTGGTCTCCGGCATCAACAACGGCGCCAACATGGGCGACGACACCATCTATTCAGGCACCGTGGGCGCGGCCATGGAGGGCTACCTGTTCGGCGTGCCGGCCATCGCGTTCTCCCAGACCGAGAAGGGCTGGAGCCACCTCGACGCCGCTGCCGCCAAGGCCGCCGAGCTGGTGGCCGGCCTCATCAGGGGGCTGAACGCGCCGCGCGTCGAGCCCTGGCTGCTCAACGTCAACATCCCCAACCGGCCGCTGGACGAGATCCAGGGCTTCAAGGTCACCCGCCTGGGCCGCCGGCACGCTGCCCAGCCGGTGATCACCCAGGTCAACCCGCGCGGCGAGACCATGTACTGGATAGGCGGCGCCGGGCCCGCCCGCGATGACGGAGAGGGCACCGATTTCCACGCCACCGCGCAGGGCTACGCCACCGTCACGCCGCTGCAGATCGACCTGACCGACCACCACGGCCTGACCTACTGGGCCCAGGCCATGGCCGGCCTGCAGGCGGGCCGCTGAGACATGGCCACTCCCAAGCCCAGACCGGGATTTCCCGCACGGCTGGCGCCCGCCGCCGCGCCACCCGTGCCGGCCCGGCCAGCTGTGGCTGCGCCGGCGGTCCGCCCGGCGCCGGCGCACGGCGTCGGCCTCGATTCCCACGCCGTGCGCCAGGCCATGGTGCGCAAGCTGGCCGCCCAGGGCATCGGACACCCCCTGGTGCTGTCCGCCATGGGCACGGTGGAGCGGCACCGCTTCGTCGACACGGCGCTGGTGAACCAGGCCTACGAGGACACCAGCCTGCCCATAGGCCTGGGACAGACCATCTCCAAGCCCAACGTGGTGGCGCGCATGCTGGAGCTGCTCATGCAGGGCCGCACCCAGCCGCTGGGCCGCGTGCTGGAGATCGGCACCGGCTGCGGCTACCAGGCGGCCGTGATGGCGCTGCTCGCGCGCGAGGTCTACAGCATCGAGCGCCTGCGCGGCCTGCACGAGAAGGCGCGCGCCAACCTGCGGCCCCTGCGCGTGCCCAACCTGCACCTGCTGCTGGGCGACGGCATGCTGGGCTACCCGGCCGGCGCGCCCTACGCGGGCATCGTCGCGGCGGCCGGCGGAGAGTCCATTCCCCCGGCCTGGACCGATCAGCTGGCGGTGGGCGGGCGCTTGGTGGCGCCGGCCGCGCTGCAGCCGGGGCGCCAGCACCTCGTGGTCATAGACAGGACCGCATCCGGCCTGACACAGACCGTGCTGGAGCCGGTCCATTTCGTGCCCCTAAAATCGGGCGTTGTATGACTGACCGGCTCCCCTGCGTCTCGCACGGGAGAGGTACAGGTGAGGTTTCCGACATGACGACAGCCGCTGCTACTTCCGTTTCCCCTTTCCGCGTGGGTCTGTGTGCCCTGGCACTGGCCGTTCTGGCGGGTTGCGCCTCGTCGCCGGGCTCCCACCGGGCGCCGGTGACGGACCGCATGCCGGGCAGCCCGGCCCCCGCCGCAGCCCAGCTGCCGGGCGCCGAGAACGCCGGCAAGCCCGGCTACTACACCGTGCGCCCCGGCGACACGCTGATCCGCATCGGCCTGGAGACCGGCCAGAACTGGCGCGACATCCAGGCCTGGAACAGCCTGACCGACCCCAACCGCATCGAAGTGGGACAGGTGCTGCGCGTGGCGCCGCCCGTGGCCGCGCCTGCCGCGGTGGCTGTGGCGCCCGTGACCGCGCCAGCCACGCCGGGCGCGCCCGTGGTCGGGGCGGTGCCCTCCAGCAGCGCCACCGGCCGCCCGCTGTCCAGCACCGGCCCGGCGACCCCGGCGCCCGCGCCGGCTCCCGCCCCTGCCGCCGCGCCGGGCGGCGACGAGCTCGCCTTCATCTGGCCGGCCCAGGGCAGCGTGGTGGACGCCTTCGACGAGGCCCGCAACAAGGGCATAGGCATCGGGGGTCGCCTGGGCGAGCCCGTGCTGGCGGCCGCCGACGGCCGGGTGGTCTATGCCGGCGCCGGCCTGCGGGGCTATGGCAACCTCATCATCCTCAAGCACAACAACACCTACCTCACCGCCTACGCGCACAACCAGTCGCTGCTGGTGCGCGAAGACCAGGCCGTGCGCCAGGGCCAGAAGATCGCCGAGATGGGCAGCAGCGACGCCGACCGCGTGAAGCTGCACTTCGAGGTGCGCCGCCAGGGCAAGCCGGTCGATCCCATGGGCTTCCTCCCGAAGCGTTGACCCCCACGCTTCTCCACGGCGTGTGGGTCGCTGCCCCCCGAGGGGGCTGACCCGCCTTGGGGCGGCCCGGCGGCGGGTCGCGCTGATCAAGTCTTGGCTCCTGAGACAATCCCGGGATGTCTTCATCTCCCGATACCGTTTCCCCCGGCAGTCACAACGATCTGCCCGCCGACTGGCTGGCCATCGACTCCCTCGACATCGAAGCCCAGGGCGTGGCCCGGCGGCCCGACGGCAAGGTGGTCTTCATCGACGGCGCCTTGCCCGGCGAACTCGTCAGCGCTACGGTTCAGCGGCGCAAGAACAACTGGGAGCAGGCCGCGCTGACGGCCGTGCACAAGGCCTCGTCCCAGCGCGTGACGCCCGGCTGCCCGCATTTCGGGCTGCACGCCGGCGCCTGCGGCGGCTGCAAGATGCAGCACCTGCACATGGGCGCCCAGGTGGCCATCAAGCAGCGCGTGCTGGAGGACAACCTCTGGCACCTGGCCAAGGTCAGGGCCGAGACCGTGCTGCGCCCCATCGAAGGCCCTGCCTGGGGCTACCGCTACCGCGCCCGCCTGTCGGTGCGGCACGTGATCAAGAAAGGCACGGTGCTGGTGGGCTTCCACGAGCGCAAGAGCCGCTACGTGGCCGACATGGGCGTGTGCCCGGTGCTGCCGCCGCACGTGAGCGCCATGCTGCCGCGCCTGCGCGAGCTGGTGGCCGGCATGCAGGCGCGCGACACCTGCCCGCAGATCGAGCTGGCCTGCGGCGACACGGTGACGGCGCTGGTGTTGCGCCACCTGGAGCCCCTGAGCGATGGCGACCTGCAGCGCCTGCGCGATTTCGCCGCCGAACACGGCGTGCAGTGGTGGCTGCAGCCCAAGGGGCCGGACACGGTGCGCCTGCTCGACGAGCCCGCGCCCGGGCAGGAGCTGGCCTATGCGCTGCCCGAATTCGGCGTGCGCATGCCCTTCAAGCCGACCGACTTCACCCAGGTCAACCCGCACATCAACCGCGTGCTGGTGGCACGCGCCCTGCGTCTGCTGGACGTGCAGGCCCACGAGCGCGTGATCGACTGGTTCTGCGGCCTGGGCAACTTCACGCTGCCGCTGGCCACCCAGGCCGGCGAGGTGCTGGGCATCGAGGGCAGCGAGACGCTGGTGAAGCGCGCGGACGACAACGCGCGGCACAACCGTGAGGCCAATCCCGGCCAGCGCTGGGCGCCCACGCGTTTCGTCGCGCGCAACCTGTTCGAGATGACACCGGCCCAGCTGGTGGCCGACGGCCGCGCCGACCGCTGGCTGGTGGACCCGCCACGCGAGGGCGCCTTCGCGCTTGCCAAGGCGCTGGCGGCCCTGCACCAGCAGTCGCTGGGCCACGTGGAAGAGGGCGAAACGCCGGTGGCGGTAGGGCAGGGCCCGGACGCCTGGCAGCCGCCGCGCCGCATCGTCTACGTGAGCTGCAACCCCGCCACGCTGGCGCGCGACGCCGGCCTGCTGGTGCACCAGGCGGGATACCGCTGCACGGCGGCCGGGGTGGTCAACATGTTCCCGCACACCGCCCACGTCGAGAGCGTGGCGGTGTTCGAGCGGCCCTGATCAGCCGTTGCGCGGGGGTGTCGCGGGGCGTGCCGCCGGCGTGCCCGTTGCCCCCGGGGTGGCCGAAGTGGCCGGTGCGGTCGGGGTCCGGGCGGGCGGCGTGGCGGCGCCCGGCACGACGGTCGGACGCGCCGGCGCCACCGTGCCGACCGTGGGCCGCGCGGCGGTGGGCACGGCGCCCGCCGGTGCGGCCTTCGCCTGGCCTTGTTGTTGCGCCGGTGGCGGCACCTCGTCGGCCTTCTCGGTGATCATGGGCAGCTTCTTGTCGCTGTAGGGCATGCCCGCGATGTTGTTCTGGCGCATGTACTCGTCCATCTCGCGCCAGCCGGTGAAGACGGCGGCCTTGTGGGCCCTGGGGTTCTGGCCGTAGCAGTCCTCGATGCTGCGCACCGCCTGGCGGCAGGCGCTGCCGATGGCACGGCCCTCGGCCTCCTTCTTGGCCTCGATCTGGGACGAGGTTTCTATGCCCAGCAGGTCGCAGCCCGCCAGCAGGACGGGCAGGGCCAGGAGGAAAAAACGTGCACGCATGGGTTCATTTTCGGCCAATCCGCCCCCAACTTGAAGAAAAGCCCGCGAAGCGGGCTTTTCTTCCGGGTTCAGTCCTCGCCGCCGAAGATCCCCAGCATCGCCAGCAGGCTCTGGAACACGTTGTAGATGCTCAGGTACAGGCCCAGCGTGGCGGTGATGTAGTTGGTCTCGCCGCCGTCGATGATGCGCTTGAGGTCGTAGAGCATGTAGAGGCTGAAGATCACGATGGCCAGGGTGGCGATGACCGCCATGCCCGCCGGGCTGCCCACGAACACGTTGATGACCGAGCCGACCAGCAGGCCGATGGCGCCCACGAACAGCCACTTGCCCAGGCCTTCGAGGTCGCGCTTGATGACGCTGGCCAGGTTGGCCATGACCAGGAACACCAGGCCAGTGCCGCCAAAGGCCGTCATCACCAGCGAGGCGCCGTTCTGCATGCCCAGCACCACGGCCAGCAGGCGCGACAGCATCAGGCCCATGAAGAAGGTGAAGCCCAGCAGGATGGGCACGCCCGCGGCCGAGTCCTTGAACTTCTCGATCGCGAACATGAAGCCGAAGGCGCCGGCGAGGAAGACGATCAGGCCGACGCCGCCGGTCAGCGCGGCGGTGATGCCGGTCTGCACGCCGATCCAGGCGCCCAGCACGGTGGGAATCATGGACAGTGCCAGCAGCCAGTAGGTGTTGCGCAGCACGCGGTTGCGCTGCGCCAGGGCGGCGGCGGTGCCGACGTGGTCGGGGGTGTGAACGGTCGGGTTCATGGTCGCGCTCCTCGGGTGAAAGGTGAACCGATGAAATCGGGCCGGCCCATGGTAGCAGGCACGGCTCGCGTTACAGTCATGCCTTTCACAGACCCCAATCGTCAGGAAAAGTTGCAATCATGAAAAACAAAGCCGTTCTCGAACTCGCCGACGTCAAGGCCATCGCCGCCGCCGCCGAGGCCGAAGCCCTCAAAAACAGCTGGGCCGTGACCATCGCCATCGTGGACGACGGCGGCCACCTGCTGTGGCTGCAGCGCCTGGATGGCGCGGCGGCGATTTCCGCGCACATCGCGCCGGCCAAGGCCCACACGGCTGCCATGGGCCGCCGCGAGAGCAAGATCTACGAGGACGTGATCAACAACGGCCGCACCTCCTTCCTGAGCGCGCCGCTGCTCGAGGGCATGCTGGAGGGCGGGGTGCCGGTCATGAAGGACGGCCAGTGCATCGGCGCCGTGGGCGTGAGCGGCGTCAAGTCCAACGAGGATGCGCAGATCGCGCGGGCCGGCATCGCGGCCATCGGGCTGTGATTCGGGCGGGAAAATCGCGGAAAAAAGCGGATGGCTAACGGGGTTCTATCCCCCTGGCTGCCCTAAAAACGACCTGCGGGCCAGAGTGCCCGTCGGGTCGCCCCACGATGAAACCGGAAACTACTTGGTGAGAATGAGCTTGCCCTGGCGCGTCGCCTGCAGGCGGTAGGTCGCGCCGTTGTGGGCAATCTCCACGGTCTTTCGTCCCTGCAACAGGGCGTCGCTGTTCAGCGGCTTGTCATCCTCGCTGGCTGCCGTGGTCTGGGCCACGGGTTCGGCTTGCCTGGGCAATTGCAGGGTCGGTCGGTTCTGACTGGGGGTCATGGTCGCCTCCTGGAAATGGCTTAGCGGTTGCGGGGTTCGGTGATGAAACCGATCTTGCGCACCCCGGCGAACTGGGCAGCGGCCATGGCCTGCGCCACGCGCTCGTAGCGCACCGCCTTGTCGCCGCGGATGTGCAGTTCGGGCTGGGGTTCCTGGGCGGCGGCCGTCTGCAGGCGCGTCGTCAGGTCTTCATCCGACACCTGGGCCTCGTTCCAGAAATAGTTGCCGTCGGCGTCCACGCTCAGGCGCACGGTCTCGGGCTTGTCCTGGCTGGGCTGGTTGGTGGCCTGGGGCAGGTCCACGTTGACCGCATGTTTCATCACCGGCACGGTGATGATGAACACGATCAGCAGCACCAGCATCACGT
>CAMLQP010000024.1 GCA_946482115.1 uncultured Comamonadaceae bacterium | reverse complement strand
CGTTGTTGACGATGACGTGGCGCTTCTTCTCCTTGGCCACGCCGGCCACGGCCAGGGCCACGCCCGAGTTGGCGAGGTCGTTGATCATGTCCACGCCGCCCGAGTCGAACCACTCGCGCGCCTTGGCGGCACCCACGTCGGCCTTGTTCTGGTGGTCGGCCGAGACCACGTCGATGGGCTTGCCGAAGATGCGGCCGCCGAAGTCCTCCACGGCCATCTTCACGGCCTCGACCGCGCCCTTGCCCGAAATGTCGGCGTAGACGCCGTTGATGTCGGTCAGCACGCCGATGCGCAGCACGTCGTTGGACAGGGTGCCGGTGTTTTGTGCATGGGCAGCGCCCACGGCAGCCGCGAACACCACGGAGGCGGCTGCCCAGTGTTTCAGATCCTTGTTCATAGTCTCCTCATGGGTGGAAAGCCCCGAACCGGTTGTTCGAGTGCCCGTCATCCTAGGTCGCCAGGCGCACGGGAACCATGATCTGGAAACACAGAAAACTACTCAAAACACACATCTCCGAAGACGCGCTCGGCCTTCACTGGGTGTGATGGATTAGGTACTTTCCCTACAAACGACGTCGAAACGACCGGTCAGCCAGCACCGGACAGCATCGATATCAACATGACCCGGACCGATCAGGCGCGCCGCAACAGGCGTCTCGGCGGTGCCGTGGAGGCTCGTTGGATCAGCACCGGGCGGTGCATGACATGCATGGGCTGCTGGGGCAGGTGGCCACGCTTCTCGGCACGGCGCATCAGGCAGTCCATCGCAGCCGAGGCGATGTCTTCAACGGGCAGGCCGATGGTGGTCAGCCCGTCGCCCCACCAGCGCAGCGCCGGCGCATCGGAGAACCCCACGAAGGACAGATCGGCCGGCACCTGGATGCCGTGCTCGCGCGCGCAGGAGTAGGCGCCCACGCAGATGCGGGCGCCAGCCGTCACCACGGCGGTGGGGCGTTGCGACGGTGGCAGCGCCAGGATGCGGGCCATGGCGGCATGCCCCGATTCCGCGTCGCAGCCCCCCACCTCGGCGGCCGCCTTGGCCGGGTCCAGCCCTTGCTCGCGCAGCGCGCGGCGGAAGCCTTCGAGCCGCTTGGCACCAGTGGACATGGTCAGGGCCGAGCCGATGTAGGCGATGCGGCGATGCCCCAGCCCGGCCAGATGGGCGACGCCCAGGCGCATGGCCTCCTCGTCGGCGATGCCAAACCAGTCGGAATGCAGCTTTTCGCACTCGCGCACCAGCTGCACATGGGGAATGGTGCCCAGCAGCTTGCGGGTGTCGTTCGACATCTCGACACTGGGAATGACCACGATGCCCTTGACGCGGCTGGCGTAGAGGTTGCGCACGTGCAGCAGCTCGGTGTCGGGGTCGTCGTTGGTGATGGAGACCACCAGCTGCAGCCCGCGCTCCTGGCAGCGCTCGGAAATTGCGCGCGCCGCCGTGGAGTAGAAGTCGTTCTGCAGATCGGGCGCGATGAAGCCCACCAGCGACGAGGTGCCCTGGCGCATGGCGCGCGCGGCCTGGTCGACCACGTAGCCGCGCCGCACGGCCTCGGCCTTGACGCGTTCTATCGTCGTCTTGCCGATGCGGGGTGAATCCGCCAGCGCCCGGGCCACCGACGAGACGGACAGGCCCAGCGCGTCGGCGAGGTCCTTCATGGTGACGGGAGAGTTCATGGGCGGGGGCTACTTTCGCGCAAACGGTTGCGCCGATTAATCTTGGTGAATACCCTGAGATGTTAACAGCGGATCGGGATTTACAAGACAAACGATTGCGCATAGGATTCGCGTCCAGCCGCCCAACCCACCCCGAAAAGGCGCGCTTCAGTTCGTGGAATCAACCGGAGACAAGCGATGAAAGCAAGACAATCGATTGATCAGTTTGTGTCGCGCCGTACCCTGCTCAAGAGCGTTCCCGCCTTCGTGGCGGGCACCGTGGTGGCACCCGGCATCCTGCATGCCCAGCAGAAGTTCGTCTGCCGCATCGGCCACTCGGAGGCCGTGGGCTCGCCGCTCACGGTGGCGTTCGACAACTGGGCCAAGCTGCTGAACCAGCGCAGCGGCGGCCGCATCGAGGCGCAACATTTCCCGGCCAGCCAGCTGGGCTCCTACTCGCAGAACATCGAGCAGAACCGCATGGGCACCATCCAGGTCACCACCGGCGGCCCCGATACCGAGGAAACCATCGCACCCGAGATCGCCGCCACGGGCGGCGCGCCGGGTTTCATCTACAAGGACGACGCGCACGTCGACCGCGTGCTGCAGGGCGACATCGGCAAGGAGGTGTCACGCATCGCCCGCGAGAAGACCGGCGTGGAGTTCATCGCGTTCGGCGAGGTCGGCTTCCGGCACATCCTGTCCAAGCGCCCCGTGCTCACCATGGCCGACGCGCGCGGCCTCAAGATCCGCACGCCCGAAGTCAAGCTCTGGGTGGACTTCTGGCGCGCGGTCGGCTCCAGCCCCACGCCCCTGCCCTACGCCGAGCAGTATTCCGCGCTGTCCACCGGCCTGATCGATGCGCTCGAGTCCGACGTGTTCTCCATCGTCGGCTTCAAGTGGCAGGAGCAGGCCAAACACCTGACGCTGACCTCGCACTGGTTCCTGCCCAAGGCCGTTCGCGTCAACGCCCGCTGGCTCGATTCGCTGCCCGCCGACCTGCAGGCCCTGGTACGCACCAGCGCGCTCGAGGCCTTCGCCGAGCAGCGCCGCGTCAACCGCGCCAACGCGGCGGCCACGCTCGAGCAGCTCAAGGGCATGGGCGTGCAGGTACACACGCTGCAGGACTCCGGCACCTGGCGGCAGTCGACCGCCAAGCTCTTCGACGAATTCGGCGCCAAGAGCCCAGCCACCAAGGCCATGATCGACCGCATCCGCGCACTGGCTGGCTGATCACGACATGTCTTCGTCTTCACTGGAAAACACGGCGGCCGTGGTGCCGCCGGCCAGCACCGGCTGGCAGCGCTGGGGCGACCGCATCGAGCGCCTGGCCGAATTCGGCGCCCTCTCGCTGCTGCTCGCCACCGCCGCCATTGCCCTGCTGCAGGTGTTCTGCCGCTACGTCCTCAACCAGGCCCTGGCCTGGCCCGAGGAGGCGGTCAAATACCTGTTCGTCTGGTTCGTGTTCCTGGGCGCCGCCATGGTCACGCGGCGCGGTCAGCACATCACCATCGACATGGTGCAGCGCTCGCTGCCACCGGCCCTGCTGCCGTGGCATGCAGCTTTCTCGCGCGTGGTGTCCGCCGCGGCTTCAGCCTTCCTGCTGGTGTTCGGCTGGCTGCTGACCACGCGCGCCACCTTCGTCTCGCCGGCGCTGGAGTGGCCCCACACCTACCTGTACCTCGCGGTGCCGGTGGGCGCGGCGCTGGCGCTGGTGCTCAAGCTGCTCACGCCCATCCCGGGCCTGCGCGGGCTGCGCCCCACGCTGATCGCGGTGGCACTGGGCGTCGCGCTCGCGCTGGGCCTGGCCTGGCTGGGTGAACAGGGTGTTTTCGGCTTCCCGCAGTCGGTGGTGACGCCACTGGTGGTCCTGGCGATCGGCCTGATGCTGTTGGGCGTGCCCCTGGTCGACGCGCTGGTGTTCGGCACCTGCGTCGCCTTCCTGCCGCGCGGCGCGATGATACTGACGGCCGTTCCACAGGGCATGGTCAACGGCATGGACTACCTGCTGGTCGCCATACCGTTCTTCATCCTCGCGGCCGGCCTCATGAACGTGGGCGGCATCACCGACCGCCTGGTGGCCCTGGCCACGTCCATGGTGGGTCACTTCCGCGGCGGACTGGGACAGGTCAACGTGCTGACCAACACCCTGATGGGCGGCGTGTGCGGCTCGTCCACCGCCGACGCGGCGGCCATCGCCAAGACCATGGTCTACCCCATGGCCGCGCAAGGCTATCCCAAGCCGTTCTCGGTCGCGCTCACCAGCGCGGGCTCCATCCTGGCCAACATGATCCCGCCCAGCCTGGGGCTGATCGTGTATGCCTCGCTGGCGTCGGTGTCGGTGGGCGCGCTGTTCGTGGGCACCATCGTACCGGGCCTGCTGATGGCAGCCACGCTGGCGCTGGTGGTCTACCTGTCGTGCCTGGTCAAGGGCTTCGGCCCGGCCGGCCAGCGGGCCACCTGGGCCCAGCGCGGTACCGCTGCCCGGCTGGCCCTGCCGGCGCTGGTGCTGCCCATCATCATCGTCGGCGGTATCCGGTACGGGGCGTTCTCGGCCACCGAGGCCGGCGCCGTGGCGGCGCTGTATGCCCTGCTGTGTGGCGTCTTCGTCTACAAGGAGGCGAACAAGGCCAGGCTGATCGAGGCCACGCGCGCCGCGCTGTCGGAGACGGTGACGGTGATGGTGGTGATCGCGGCCTCGGCGCCCTTCGCCTATGCACTGGTGATCGAGCAGGTGCCGCAGGCCATCATGGGCTACCTGGGCAGCACCGCCGGCAACTGGATCCTGCTGCTGCTGGTTCTCAACGTGTTCCTGCTGTTCGTGGGGCTGGCGATGGAGATGATCGCCTCGATGGTGATCCTGGTGCCGCTGCTGGTGCCGCTGCTGAAAGCCGCCAACGTGGACCTGGTGCACTTTGGCATCGTCATGGTGGCCAACCTGTGCATCGGCGCGCTCACCCCGCCGCTGGCGGTGCTGGTGTTCACCGCGGCGCGGGTCACCCAGACCTCGGTTGCCGAGACCTACAAGGCGTGCCGGCCGTTCATGGCGGCGCTGCTGGTCTGGCTGGCGCTGGTCACCTACGTCCCGGCCCTGACGCTCTGGCCCGTGCGACTGTTCGGCTGATTCGGAACCTGAAACGATGTCGTCCAAAGAACTGTCCCCTCCGGTGGGAATGGCGGTGATCGGCCTGGGCAATGCGGCCAAGCCGCATGCCCGCGCCCTGCTGGACCTGCAAGGCTCGCATGTGGCAGTGACGGGTGTGTTTTCGCGCAACGCCCAACGCCGCGAGGCCTTTGCCACCGCGCATGGATTTCCCCCTTCCGACAGCGCCGAAGCCGCCATCACCCACCCGCAGACGAAAGCGGTGCTGCTGCTGACGCCACCGAGCGAGCGCCTGGATCTGCTGCGGCTGGCGCTGGCGCACCGCAAGCCCGTGCTGATGGAAAAGCCCGTGGGCCGCACCACGGCCGAAGCCACCGAGATGGTGGCCCTGGCGGAGCAGGCTGGCGTTCCCCTTGGCGTGGTGCTGCAGCACCGCCACCGGCGCGGCGCGCTGGCGCTGGCGGACCTCATCGCGCGGGGCGAGCTGGGTCGCATCGGGCTGGTGCGCCTCAACGTCCCGTGGTGGCGCGATCAGGCCTACTACGACACGCCCGGACGTGGCACCTTCGCCCGCGACGGCGGCGGCGTGCTGATTTCTCAGGCCATCCACGCCCTGGACCTGATGACCCACCTGGTGGGCCCGGTGGTGGGCGTGATGGGCATGGTGGCCACCACGCCGCTGCACCGCATGGAAACCGAGGACGTTGCTGTGGCTGGCCTGCAGTTCGCCAGCGGTGCGATCGGTGCCGTGGTGGCAACCACCGCCGCCTTTCCCGGGGGCTCGGAGGTGATGTACCTGGATGCCGAACGGGCGTCGGTGGAGCTCGGTAACGGCGAGCTGGTGATCCGCTGGCGCGACGGACGCGAGGAGCGCCACCCGGACTCCATCGCCAGCGGCACCGGCGCCGACCCCATGGCCTTCGACCACGGCATGCACCGCGACGTCATACAGGGTTTCGTCGAGGCCGTGCGCGCGGGCCGCGACGCACCGGTGCCGGCCCGCGAGGCGATCGCGGTGCAGCACCTGATCGACGCCATCGTGCTGTCGTCACGCCAGGGCTGCTACGTGGAACTGGGCGAACGGCGCAGGAAAGGCGGCTCCCATGCTTGAACGCCCGATCGGCGTGGGCGTGATCGGCTGCGACCACCGCCACATCTACGGCATGCTGCAGGGCATGCTGGACGCGGGCGCGGTGGGCCGGTCCTGGTGGACCCGCGGCGAACCCCAGACGCTGGCCGGCTGGAGCAAGCGGTTTCCCGCCCTGCCCCGTGTGGCCGACTATCGCCACATACTGGACGACCCGACGGTGGACCTGGTCCTGATCGCCGCCATCCCCAGTGACCGCGCCCATCTGGCCCTGGAAGCCATGGCGGCGGGCAAGGACGTCATGGTGGACAAGCCCGGCTGCACCACGCTGGAAGATCTGGAACACATCCGCGCCGCCACCACGACCACTGGCCGGATCTGGTCGGTGAACTTTTCGGAGCACTTCGAGGTGCCGGCCGTGACCCGGGCCCTGGAACTCGTGCGTGCCGGCGCCATCGGCCGCGTGGTGCAGACCGTGGGCCTGGGCCCGCACCGGCTCAACCCGGGCACCCGCCCGCCGTGGTTCTACGAACCCGACCGGACCGGCGGCATTCTGTGCGACATCGGCTCGCACCAGATCGACCAGTTCATGGTGTTCACCGGCTCCACCGAAGTCGAGATCGTGTCGGCCTCCAGCCGCAACGTCGCCAACCCGGACCACCCGGCGTTCGAGGACTTTGGCCAGATGCTGCTGCGCGGCGATGGCGGCGAGGGCTACGTGCGGCTCGACTGGTACACGCCGGACGCGCTGCCCACCTGGGGGGACGGCCGCCTGTTCGTGCTGGGCACCGAAGGCACGATCGAGCTGCGCAAGTACGTGGACCCCTCGGGCCGGCCGGGCACGGATCACCTGTTCCTGACCAACCACGGGCGCTGCGAATACATCGACGCCTCGGATGCCGGAACGCCGTACTTCGAGCGGCTCGCGTCGGATGTCCGGCACCGGACGCAGACCGCCATGACACAGGCGCACTGCCTGCGCGTCATGGAAGTCGCGCTGCGGGCGCAGCGGATGGCCCGCGGCCTCGCTTAGGCAGACCGTCTGGCGGGCGCAGCGGCGACGCCCGCATGTCGCAGCCGTTCAATCTCCGCAGCGGGCTTGCCCAGCAGGCCTTGCAGCACCTCGATGGTGTGCTCGCCAAGCATGGGCGGCGCGGCGTAGGACACCGGGGACAGGGGGAGGTGCAAGGGGCTGCGCAGGGTCGGCACCGTGCGGCCGCTGCCGTGCGGCACCTCCAGGTGCAGGTCGCGGTGCTTTACCTGCGGGTCTTCGAACACCTGCTTCATGTCGTTGATGGCCGCGCAAGGAACGGTCCGGGCCGAGAGTCGCTCCACCCATTCCGCGACCGGACGGGTGAGCGTGACCGACTCCAGCAAGGCATGAAGCGCGGGGCGGTGCCGGATGCGCTCGATGTTGGTGACGAAGCGCGGGTCCTGCGCGACGTCGGCCGGGAGCTCCAAGGCATCGAGCATCGCCAGAAACTGACCGTTGTTGCCAGCGCTCATCGAGAAGTAGCCGTCTTGCGCCCTGAACACCTCGGACGGCGCCGTGATGGGGTTGTTGTTGCCCTGCCGCCGGGGCGCCTCGCCCGTCATCAGGTAACCGAGCGCGAGATGGCCCATGACGGCCGTGGTGGCATCGACCATGGCCATGTCGATGAACTGTCCCCGTCCGTGCTCTCGCCGCTGGATCACCGCCGCCAGCACCGCGACCGCGGCATACAGGCCGGTGAAGATGTCCGCGATCGGGACACCGGCCCGCATCGGTCCGGCGCCGGGCTCGCCGTCCGGATGCCCGCAGGTGCTCATCAGGCCGCACATGGCCTGCAGCACCGAGTCGTAGGCGGGCCGGCTGGCGTAGGGGCCGTCCTGGCCGAACCCGGTCACGCTGCAATAGATCAGACCGGGGTTGTCGCGACTCAGCGAAGCGTAGTCCAGGCCGTAGCGCCGAAGATCGCCCACCTTGAAGTTCTCAACCAGCACGTCGCTGCAAGCGGCCAGCTCGCGCAGCAGCGCCTGGCCGTCCGACGTGCTGATGTCCACCGCGACCGACTTCTTGTTGCGGTTCACGCCGAGGAAGAAGGCCGAGTCGCCATCGGACGGGCTGCCAGCAAAGGGCCCCACCCGCCTCGTGTCGTCGCCGCCGTCGGGCTTCTCGACCTTGATGACCTCGGCGCCCAGGTCGGCCAGGGTCTGCGTGCACCAGGGCCCCGCGACCACCCGGGTGAGATCGAGCACGCGCACCCCGTCAAGTGCTGCTGCCATCGTGCCTCCTTGTGTCCGTCACGATCCGCTCCCGCTCTCGGCCAGAAAGGCCAGCAGAGCAGCGTTGAAAACGCCAGGGTCTTCGGCCCAGCCGAAATGCCCCAGGCCCTTGAGTTCCATGAAGCGCGCCCGGGGCATCTTGGTCGCCATTTTCTGCATCACGGCGGCCGGCGCCGTCCGGTCCAGTTCGCCCGCGATGCACAGCGCGGGCACCTGCATGCCGGGTAGCAGCTGGCGTCCATCGTACGAGGCAATGGCCGCCACCGCCGCGCGGAACGTCTCCTCCCGCATGCCGCTGACGGTGTCGATCAGGAGATCGACGGTGGGCCCCGCGGCGCCGGGTGCCATCATGCCGCGCAGCATGTCGGGCGCGTAATCCGGAATGGAGCGGCCCGCGTCCAGCGGCGCCACGCGCTGGCGCACGAACTCGCGCTGCCATTCGCCGTCGGGCTGGCCGAAGGCCGCGCTGGTGGCGGACAGTATGTAGCCGTGGATGAGCTCGGGAGCATGTGCCCACGCGCGCTGGGCGATCATGCCACCCATGCTGTGACCCATGACCACGTTGCGCGCACCGCCCTGCTGGCGCAACAGGGCGGCCAGGGCTTGCGCGCACAGGTCGATGCCGAACCCCGGCGGCAGGGGCGACAGGCCATAGCCCGGCGCGTCCCACGCTACGACGCGGTAGCCGTTGCTCACCAGGCAGGCGACCTGGGCACGCCAGTATTCCTTGGCGCCGAATGCCCCGTGGAGCACGAACACCGTGGTGCCTTTCGGCTCACCATGGGCGTGGGACACCGAGTGGTCGGGCAGGAGGGTATCGACTTGCCGGATCATGCCGGCTCCTTCAGCGCGTTGGCTGGTGTCCAGCTGGCGTGCGCGCCCATCGGGATGTGGCCCGGCAGCACGATGCGGCAAATCGGTCCCCGGGTGATGTCGCGGGCGTCGAAGATGGCACACTCGCCCTTGCGGGTGTTGAGGTTGGTGACGAAAGTCACGAGGTAGCCGTCGTCCTCGCCGCTGGAACCGTCGCGGGGCGCGAACGGGGTTTCGCTGACGAAGCAGCCCGCTGGCGCCTCCCAGCGCTGCGCCTGTCCCGTGAGCCAGTCGTACTTCTTCAGCCCGACCAGCGTCCAGTTCGGCTGCATGATCGCGTTGTAGACGTAGCGGTTGGGGCGGCCCTTGAACTGCCCGCTGACCATGGAGAACTCGGTAACCTCGTCGTCCAGGTCCTCCTCGCGGGTCTGGCCCGTCTTCAGATTGAAGTACCAGCGGTGCATGCGCGTCTCCTGCCGGTCCATGGAGAGCAGGGCGTTCATGCGGGCGTAACCATCCTTGGGCAGATCGCCCAGGTCGGGCACGGGGTTGGTCTGGATCGCACCGTCCATGATGATCTCGTCCCCGACCTCATAGGTGTTGGCCAGGTGCAGGATGTAGCACGGCTGGCCTTCGAACCACCGGATGTCGCGGCTGGTGCCGAAGCGCGGGATGACGCCGAAGCGCGCCGGCACGTCGCGGTGGAACTTGAGCCGGTGCTGTCCCTTGCTCAGGCCCTCGGGGTCGAAGAACATCGACAGGTCGTGGATTACGCAGTGGCGCTCGCTCATGCCGAGGTCGTGCGGCCAGGTGGGATGAGGCAGCTCGATCGGCTCATAGTGGACCAGTTCGTTGCGCGCGTTGACGACGCCGTAGTTGAAGTACGGCGCCTTTTCGCCGTAGTTGAAGAACATCATGTCCCCGCTGTGTTCGTCGACCTGGAAGTGCGACGAAATGCCCCGGTCCCCCAGGGCGCGGGCCCAGTTCGCGTCAGGGCCCAGGGTCTCCAGGCTGACGGGGTCCAGGCGATAGGGCTCGCTGCACTGGCTCATGGCCGCTATGGCCCGGCCGGCATGCACCTTCACGTCGGTGCCCGCGTTGTCCTTCATGGCGCCGATGGAACCCCAGCCCCTGCGGACGGCCTTGCGCGGCTCGATGATGCCCGGCCACAGGGAGTGGCCAGCCGCCTGCTCCGCCAGGAACCCGGTGGTGCGGATGAAGCGGTTGCGGTAGGTCGCCTGCCCATCGCGGAAATACATGCCGTGGATCATGCCGTCGCCGTCGAAGGGGTGGTACTTGCCCATCGGCTCGTGGATCTGGTTATGCCCGTTGCGCAGGTACACGCCGTTCAAGTCCCGCGGGATGTCGCCGATCACCTCGAGCGAGGCGGTGTCCGCCGTCCATTCCGTGTCCACCGGCTCATGGCCGTCCGACAGATAGGGGTTGTCCGAGGGCAGGCAGGTCAGCGGGTATTTCGCGTGGATGTCGATCATCAGGTTCTCCGTTTTGTGGATTCAGCGGGGCAGACGCTCGATCACGCTGGCGGTGGCCACCCCGGCCGCGCCGGTGATGGCGACGACGCCCAGACGCAGGTCCTGTCGGTCCATTTCGTCGAGCAGGCAGCTGACGAGCATCGCCCCGGTGGCCCCCAGCGGATGGCCCAGAGCGATGGAGCTGCCGTTGACGTTGAAGCGCTCCAGCGGGATCTGCAGTTCCCGGAGGTAATGCAGCGTGATGGCCGCGAACGAGTCGCGGACCTCCCAGAGGTCGATGTCCGCGACGGTCAGGCCGGCCATCGCCAGCGCTCGCCGCGTGGCGTCCACGGCCCCGGTCTGCGCCAGCGGCACGCAGGCATCCGCCATCGCGACGATCCGGCCGCGCGGACGCAACCCTGCACGGCTCGCCGCCGAGGCAGACCCCAGCAGGACCGCAGCCGCGCCATCTGCCAAGCACGGCGCATTGGCGGCGGTGTGCACGTGATCGATGCGGGACAGCCCCGGCTCGTTGGCCAGTCCCCAGGCATCCAGCGCCTCGGCCCCTTCGGCATAAATCGCCTTGAGCGTGGCGAGCTTCTCGACCGTGCTGCCCGGACGCGGGTTCTCGTCGTGGTCGAGCAGCAGCGTGCCGTCGGCACCATGGACGGCGCGCATCGACGGCATCGGCACCTGGTCGCGCGCGGCGCAGGCGCGCGCCTGCGACAGCGCTGCGTACCCATCGCACTGCTCGCGGGTGAAGCCGTGGCGGGTCGCCACCAGGTCGGAGGTCCAGGGCGGCGGCAGGAACCCGACCGCCTCGGACAGCGCCCGGTCGGAGTAATGCGGCGCGTGGTCGCCCTGCATGGGCACGCGCGACATCATCTCCACCCCCCCGCCGAGGGTCAGCGCGTCCATCTGCACCGCCTGCTGCGCCGCCCAGTGCACCGCACTCAGGCCCGAGGCGCAGTAGCGGTTGATGGTGACCGCCGACATGCGGGGGCTCCAGCCCGCGAGCAGGCTGGCCACCTTGCCGATGTTGCCCCCCTGCTCGCCGGTCTGGGTCACGCAGCCAAAGACGGCATCCACCACCGCTTCGGGGTCCACGCCAACCTGCTCGCGCAGCACGCCCAAGTGCCCCGCCAGCAGCTGCGCGGGCATGAGGGTGTGCAGGGCACCACTGCTCTTGGCCGAGCCCCGTGGGGTTCGCAGTGCCTCGATAATGACCGGGTAGTCCATATGTGCTCTTCCGAAAATGTCGCTCAACTAAAACTACTATAAGAAGACAAAGTTTGCCTCATTCAGCTCATGGTCGCATCATTGAAACTACCATAGACAGACAATAATTTTTCTGTTATCCATTCACCATGCAAGAAGCCATGTCCCCCGGATTCCACGCCAGCGGCGCGTCCCGCGCCATCGAGGTGCTGGGCGACGCCTGGGTGCTGCGCATCCTGCGCACGAGCTTCCGCGGCGTGCGCCGGTTCAGCGAGTACATGCGCGAGCTGGAGGCCTCGAGGGCCGTGCTGAGTGATCGCCTGGACCGCATGTGCCGGGACGGTCTGCTGGCAAAGGTCGAAATTCCCGGGGCACACCCCGAGTACCGACTGACCGACAAGGGCCTGGGCCTGTGGGGGATGCTCATCGGCATGTGGCAGTGGGAGCGCCATTGGGGCACCGGCGTGGACGATGCCTCACCGGTCCATGACCGGCCGCGCAGCCGGCTGGTCCACACCGCCTGCGGACAGGCGATCGACCCGGTCTACGCGTGCGGGCATTGCGACGCGCCGGTGTCTCCGTTCGACACCTACGGCGTGGCAGGCCCCGGCGGCCCAGCCGAATCCGGCCCACCCCTGGCTGAGCGCAAGCGCTACCGCAAGTCGCACAGCGACGCCCGGGGCAGCCTGCCCACCCTGATGCGGGTGTTCGGTGACCGCTGGAACACGGCGCTGATGGCAGCGGCCTTCCAGGGGCAGAAAACCTTCTCCGAGCTGTCCGCGGCGACCGGAATCTGGCCAACGTCGCTGAGCGACCGCCTGGAAGAGCTGCAGGCCATGGGCATGCTGCGGGGCCAGTCCTACGCCGGGTCGCGCCAGGAGTACCGCCTGACGCGGGCCGCGGTGGCCACCTTCCCGATCACGGTGGAGCTTATCCGCTGGGGCGACCAATGGCTGTGGAACGGCGAACCGCCCCTGCTGGTGATGCATCGCGTCTGTGGCCACCTGCTTCAGCCTCACTGGAAGTGCCCTCACTGCGACGCCGCCTTGCAGCGCACCAGCATCCGCTTCGAGTGATCCCCGATCCGGCGCCGGGTGGCACCACATCGCGCTAGCTTCTCGCCTGCCTGGCCGCCGCCCACTGCAGCAGGGCCTCGTCCCGGGATGACTTGAAGAACGGGCAGAAGCCGGGTACCCGCCGCACGTAGTCGGCGTAGGCGGGTTTGGTCCGCAGCATGTGCCGGTCCAGCATCGCCGCGGCCGAACCCCGGCTCATGAACCATGTGACATAGGCGACCGACAGCAGCCCCAGCGCGCCCCATGGGTGGGCGAAACCAAAGCAGCAGTACCCCAGCCACATGGTGGCTTCACCGAAGTAGTTGGGGTGCCGGGTCAGCGACCACAGTCCAGACTGGAGCACCTGACCCTTGTTCGCGGGATCTTGCTTGAACCGCTTGAGCTGCCAGTCACCCACAGCCTGGAAGAAGAAGCCCACGACCCAGACCGCGAGGCCCAGGTAGTCGGTGGCGCCCCAGGTCCGGGCGGACGTCTCCACGAAGAACACCAGGGGCAGTACCCAGATCCAGACGATGCCGCCCTGGAGCAGGAAAACCTGGAAATAGCTCCACCACCACCAATGGCCGCCGAACTTGGTGCGCCAGCTGGCGTAGGGCTGCTGCTCGCCCTTGACGCCCAGGTTGGTGGCGCTCGCGTGCCGTATCAGCCGCGCCGACCAGAGGCCCATGACCGCAAGGACCATCCACCCCCGCGTGTCCGGCTCCCCCGCCAGCAGGATCAGCCCCGCCACGGGCACCACGGCGGTAGGCGAGTACACGACATCCATGACGCCCGAGTTGCGGGTGGCCAGGGTCACCAGCCAGACCGGCGTGAGAAAGGCGACGATGAAGGCGCCGGCCAGCAGCCAGGTGCGCAGCCACGACGCCAGCATCGCCTCGGGCGGCAGCAGCAGGAGCGCCACCATGGCACCCACGGGCAGCAGGGCATGCAGACGGTGCATCCACTTGGCCTTCACGTCCGCGCCCAGCGCCCACAGCCAGATGAGCGCCAGGACACACCAGGCACCACAGGCCCAGACCGCCCACGCGGGCAACGCGCCGGGCATCATGCGCCCTCCCCCGCCGGGCTGCCGGCGATCTGGCCACCCTGGCGCAACTCCTCCACCAGGGTGGCGAAAGCGTGGTTGGAGCTGGGGTGCGGCCGACCGGGCGCGGCCCGCAGCTGCTCCAGCAGGGCAATGAAATCATCGCCGGCCAGGCTGTCCGTCTCCACCGCAAAGGCGCGGCGGAACCTGCCACCGCCCGCCACCAGGACCTCGCCGTTGGCGGTACAGGCGTCACTCGACAGCCAAGCGACCAGCGGCGCGATGGCAGCCGGCGTCAGGCTCTCGCCGACTTCTCGGCTCAGATAGGACTCCGTCATCTGCGTATAGGCATAAGGCGAGACCGCGTTGGCCTGGATGCCCTGCTTCTCGCCCTCGGCGGCCAGCGACCGCATCAGCATCTCGATGGCCGCCTTGGAGGCCGCATAGGCGCCGAGCCCGTGGTTGCCATAGCGGCCGGCGCTGGAAGTCATGACGACCACGCGTCCGTGCCGCTGCTCACGCATGTGCGGCCAGGCCGCGTGCAACAGCTGGAGGCAGCCCAGGAAGCCAACGTTGAAGACCCCCAGGAACTCATCCAGCGACTGTTTGTGGAACGTGGCCGCCTGTGGCAGTGCCGCGTTGGCAACGACGATGTCCAGTCGCCCGAAGGCTGCGATGGCCTGCGCGGTCATGCGAGCGCCGGCGCCGGCGGCGTCGACCGCTTCGAAATTCGCCAGCGCCGAGCCACCCGCCGCCACGATCGCATCCACCGTGCGCTGTGCCGACGTGTCCGCGTCGGCCTCGCCCGCGTGGCGACGGTTGTTCACGATGACGTGCGCGCCTTGCGCAGCCAGCTCCAGCGCGCAGGCGCGCCCAATGCCTTTGCCCGCGCCGGTGACGATCGCCACCCGCCCTTTCAGACCATTCACGGATTCCAATGCCGGCTCCCGTAGCTCAGGTGAGCTTGACGCGGCCAGAATCGATCAGCCGCTTGTTCGTCTGCAGCTCACGGGCCACGATGGCCTGGAGTTCCTGGGGCGAGCTGGTCTGGATCTCACCCATCACACTCAGGCGGCTGCGCACGCCTGGCGCCTGCAGCGCCGCCACTAGGGCGCCATGCAGTTTGCTGGCCGCCTCCTGGGGCACCCCCGCCGCCATGCCGAAGCCGATCCAGGGGGTTTCGTCGTAGTCGCGCAGCGCCGCGATACCGCTGTCGCGCACAGGCGGCGAACCGGGGTGGTGCAGCGCCGGACGGGCGCCCGTGGCGGCCAGGCCGACCAGCTTGCCGTCGTCCAGGAACGGCTTGCCCGCAGCCGACATGATCATCAGCTGGATATTGCCGGCGACGAGATCGGTCAGGGCATTGGCCTCACCCTTGTACGGCACGTGGGTCGCCTCTATGCCGAGCCCGACCAGCAGCTTTTCCATCGCGATGTGGTACCAGCTGCCGTTGCCAATGCTGCCGTAGTTGAGCTTGCCGGGGTTCGCCTTGGCGAAGGTCACCAGCTCGGCGAGGTTGCGCGCGGGAATGGACGGGTGGACCACCACAAGGTTGGAGCTGCGCATGCTGGTGGTCAGCGGCAAGATGTCTTTCTGGGTGTCGTACCCGAGGTCCTTGTCCACCAGGGGTGCGATTGACATGATCGACGGCGATATGTAGGCGAAAGTGTGCCCGTCCCGGGGGGCCCGCAGCAGCGCCTGCATGGCGATCTTGCCGCCCGCACCGGGCCGGTTCTCCACGACGACAGGCTGCCCCAGCGTCGAGGCGACCTCCTGGGCCACGATGCGGGAAACGGTGTCCGCCGGCCCGCCGGCTGCAAAAGCCACCAGCAAGGTGATTGGCTTGGATGGGAATGCCTGGCCGTAGACGGTGCCGGCCGACAGGGGCAACAGCAGGGCGCCGGCCCCGGACACGAAAGTGCGTCTGCTGATCGATTGGGTCATCTCTGTCTCCATCGTTAATAAACTACAACATGCAGACCAATAGTACCGCTCAAGACTCTTACGACCGACCAGGAAAATACTATATGAAGACTATTTGATCTGTGCTAGAAGCAGCCAAAGGTCGCCCCAGGCCCTGGCCCGCCACCTGCGGCTTGCCGAAGCCCAAGCGTCAATAGCCAGCACTTGGGGGCCACATCACTCAGGCGGGCTGCCGCTTGAACACCGACGAGTTGCCGCAAATTGGCCCAGTTTTGGAAATGAATCAACAAGGGCTGGGCACAAGCGTGGCACACACAGGGCACAAGTCCGTTTTACGACATCAAGCGCGACCACAAGCCTGCTTTTTGTTGGCGCCGATTGAAGGCACAAAAACGACGATAAGGCTGCTGTCGTTTTGTGCCCAGAATCGGGTCACGATTCGGTCGTTTTTCTAGGAGTGGCGCGGCTGGCTGGAATCGAACCAGCGGCCCTTGGCTTCGGAGGCCAATACTCTATCCACTGAGCTACAGCCGCCAACCTAGCAAACAAACCCATACTCTGTACATGCGCGCCTGACGACGGCTTCGGCGGCCGATGCCCTATTCACTGAGCTACTGCCACCTGCATGCAGATTTGCGCAGGTATTGTCTCACAGCCCACGACCCGAACCGGCGCACAGGAGGGGGCTGGCTATAATCCCAGGCTGCCCGTGCCCCGGCTACGGGCCGACCACGCCTATTTATCCGCCCACGCGACGAAACAGCCATGAGCGACAACGCCCACGACTCTCACACCGGCCCGATCAAGACGCCCAAGCAGCTGCTGTGGGTTTCGTTCTTTGCCTTCGTGCTGCCCGTTTTCATCATCATCGGCCTGGTGTACTTCGTGACCTCGGCGGACAAGCCCGCCGCTGGCGCCGTCGACATGGAGCGCGCCACCGCCGCGCGCATCCTGCCCGTGGGCACGGTGGAGCTGCGTGATGCCAACCGCCCGCTGAAGAGCGGCGAAGAGGTGTACACCGCCCAATGTGCGGCCTGCCATGGCGCCGGCCTGGCCGGTGCCCCAAAATTTGGCGACAACGGCGCCTGGGCGGCCCGCAACGCGACCGGCTATCAGGCCCTGCTGACCTCGGCCCTCAAGGGCAAGGGCGCCATGGGCGCGCAGGGTGGCGGCGATTTCAGCGACGTCGAGATCGGCCGCGCCGTGGTGCACATGGCCAACGCCGCCGGCGGCAAGTTCGCGATGCCGCAGCCGGCCGCTGCGCCGGCCGCCACGACCGAAGCCGCCCCTGCGGCGGCTCCGGCAGCCGCCCCCGCAACCCCGGTGGCTGCTGCCCCGGCCGCTGCTGTTCCGGTGGCGGCCGCCCCCGCCGCCGGCAATGGCGAGGGCCTGTACAAGCAGGCCTGCGCGGTGTGCCACGCAGCCGGCGTCGCGGGCGCGCCCAAGTTCGGCGACAAGGCCGGTTGGTCCGCCCGTGTGGGTCAAGGCGCCGAGGCCCTGACCGCCAGCGTGATCAAGGGCAAGGGCGCGATGCCCCCAAAAGGTGGCGCCGCCGCCGCGAGCGATGCCGACATCAAGGCCGCCGTGCAATTCATGCTGGCCAGCGTCAAGTAAGCCACTGCGCCACGCTCACGAGGACGCCGGCTCGCTGCCGGCGTTTTTCATGGGCGCTGCAAAACACAGGCTGCCGGGCTCGGCACGAACCCCGCGCGCGCGGGCAGTTCCCCGGCTTTCACCGCGATCGGCGTCCAGACGCCCTGCTCGATGGCGTCGGCGGCCTGCAGCACGTCCTGGCTGTGGATAAGGCCCAGTCCGATATCGGTGTCGAGATAGACCCGGCCTTCATCGTCGAGCAGGCAGGCGTGCACGCGGGCCGCCCGGCCGGTGTGGGAGTGCACGCCTGAGTCGGCGTCCAGCCGCCATATCCAGGGCGTGGCCTCCAGCTCCACATACACACGCTGGGGCCCGTTCTGGAAGAACCACTGGCCGGCCTCGTCCGACTCATAGTTGCGGCCGATGAACTCGATCAGCTTCTCGTGCCGCAGCCACGACCCCTTGCTGGCCGGCGAGGCGCCCGCGCCGGCGAACGGGCCTGCGGCCTGCGCGCGGTCGTCGCGCATGAACCACTGGCCCCTTGCATCCAGCCCCAGCCAGCCGTAGCAATGCGGCACGTTCGGCCACTTGGCCAGTGCGGCCTTGACGATGTCATCCATGGCCATGCCCCGGTGCCCGGTAGGGACTGTGCTGCAGCAGCCACTGCCCTACCGCGTCGGGCATGGCGCGCACATGCCCCGGCAGTCCCAGCGGCGGCGCCGAGGCCGGAAAGCCGACATGGCCGCCATGCTCGGGCTGCCACAGCGTCACGTGCGAGCCCGCCTGCTCGCGCGTGGGCAGCGACGCGGCCGGTATGAAGGGGTCGTTGCGCGCGTTGAGCGCGAGCGCGGGCAGGCGTATCTGCGCGAGCAGCGGTTTGGCGGACGCCCGCCTCCAGTAGTCCTCGGTGTCGCGAAAGCCGTGCAATGGCGCTGTGAACAGGTTGTCGAAGGCGTAGAGGTCGCGCGCGCGGCCCAGCGCCTCGACGTCGAACAGGCCCGGGTGCTGCGCCAGCTTGGCCATGGCCTTGGGCACCATGGTGGCCAGGAACATGCGCGTGTAGACCAGCCGGTTGAAGCCGCGCCCGATGGCATGGCCGCCAGCGGCCAGATCCAGCGGCGAACAGACCGAGGCAACGGCGCTCGCCACCTGCGTGGCGGACTGGCCCAGCTCCCCGGCCCAGCGCATCAGCGCATTGCCACCGAGCGAGATGCCCACCGCCAGCAGCGGACGCTGTGGCATCTGGGCGCGAAAGCGCCGCAGTATCCAGTCGATCTCGGCGAAATCGCCCGAGTGGTAGGCGCGCGGCGCTAGGTTGAGTTCCCCCGAGCAGCCCCGGAAATGTGGCACCGCGTAGGCCAGACCGTGCTCACGCGCCCAGTCGGCAAAGGCCACGGCATAAGCACTGTCCGACGAGCCTTCGAGGCCGTGGAACAGCACCAGCAGCGGCGCATGGGCCTCGCTGTCGTGCTGTGCATGGTCGACGTCGATGAAATCGCCATCGGGCGTGGTCCAGCGCTCCCGCTGCCAGCGCGGCGGTGGCCCCCAGCGGCGACGCGCCAGCTTGGCGCTCCAGATGGTCTGCAGATTGCCCGAGGGCAGCCACCAGGGCGCGCGCAGCCGCGGGACGGCATGCGTCGGGGCGTGGCGCAGGCTCAGCGTGGACATGGCCTCAATGCAGCAGCGAAGGGCCGCTGGCCAGCTCCGGCGGCTCGGCGGCGGTGCCGGGGCTGGCGTGGTGGGCCACCATGCGCCAGCCCTGCGCGGTCTTCACGAAGACGTTGGTGGCGATGACATAGGCCCGTCGCGGGCCGTCGTCGGTCAGCAGCTCAATGCGCTCGATCACGTTGTGCACGCTGCTGCCCGGGCCGCTCACGCGGTGCACCTTGTCCGGGAAGGCCTGGATGCTGCCGTTGGCGAACATGGCCTCGAAAGCCAGCCGTATCGCCATGGTCCCGACCAGGCGTGGGCCGCCCGGGTGGACGCAGTAGATCTCGTCATCGTCGGCCCAGCAGGCCATCAGACGCTCGATGTCGGCCGCATGCAGCGCGTCATAGAACGCGGCTTCGATGTCGTCGGCGGAGCCAGGGGGCAGCTTGGGTCTGGGCATGGGTTCGATTGTCCCTCAAGCACAAAAGAAAAGCCGCCCGGAGGCGGCTTGACCAGCGGGGCGCAGTGGCCTCACTTCTTCTGGCGGTACTTGCGCAGCGCGGCGATCTGGGCGGCCATGACGGCCAGCTCGGACTGCGCCTTGGCCAGGTCGAGATCGCTCTGGGCGTTCTTGACCGCTTCCTCGGCCGCCTTGCGGGCGTCGTTGGCCTTGGCCTCGTCCAGGTCCTTGCCACGGATGGCGGTGTCGGACAGGACGGTCACGCCGTGCGGCTGCACCTCGAGGATGCCGCCGGCGACGAACACGAACTCCTCGCCGCCGTCTTCCTTCTCGATGCGCACCGCACCGGGGCGGATGCGCGTGATGAGCGGCACGTGACCGGGCAGAATGCCCAGTTCGCCAGCTTCACCGGGCAGGGCCACGAACTTGGCCTTGCCGCTGAAGATGGACTCTTCGGCGCTCACCACGTCAACTTGGATCGTGCTCATGGTGGGTTCTCCTTGAAACCGGGCTTACGCCGCGAGTTTCTTGGCCTTCTCGAACGCCTCGTCGATGGTGCCGACCATGTAGAAGGCCTGCTCGGGCAGGTGGTCGCACTCGCCGGCGGTGATCATCTTGAAGCCGCGGATGGTCTCGGCCAGCGGCACGTACTTGCCGGGCGAGCCGGTGAACACCTCGGCCACGTGGAACGGCTGCGACAGGAAACGCTGGATCTTGC